>JBCCSO010000798.1:0-2828 GCA_039199965.1 Chloroflexota bacterium
ATTGGCCCCACAAAAGATTGAAACTTACACATTTCCACCCTACACAGAACATCTTGAAAAAATTAATCGGGCGCAGCTCGTCAGCTATACGCGAGCCGTTCTGCAAAGCCAGCATCCCATCCACCAGCGCCACCTTTACCTGCAGATTTCCCGTTCATTAGACCCGCGAAGCCCCGACTACATGTACTGGATCAATAATGTGGGCGAAGTCTATGCAAATTGCAAACCGCTTTTCACGATTAGCCAGTTCCATCGTATATCCCAATCTCCGCCACGCAGGGTGCGTAATTGGAGCGATCTACAAATTCAGCCAGATATGAAAAGTGATGATATTTGGGACTGGGTGCCGCTGACTGACTTCGAGGGTGGCATTCTCGCAGTCGTTAAAGAGGCGATCAGCATTCATCTGTTTGATATTCCGCGCCAAGTTGCGGCCGCGATGGGATTGGGGCGAATCGGGTTGCGCAAGCAGCTACAGGTTTATGATCGGATCATCCATCTGCTGGGATTGGGTTTGCTTGATCTCAAAGGTGAATGGCTCAGGCTCCCGACTAACCTAATTATGAGCAGCCAGCGTGATATCAACAGAGAGGCGGCCGTTCGCTTACGTGAACCGTTCCAAAAGCGACGGTCTAAAGCAGCACGTGCAAACGCAATAGACCTTGATCTACCCATCCAAGCAGCACCCTACCAGCTTGCGGAAGCTTTGATGGACGAAAAGCTGTTTTTGCTAAACCAAGGGGATGGTTGGGTGCGGGGCGGTTTTAAACGAAAGTCTCAGCTCTCATCTATTGTCAGCTACCCTTTTTACCCGAAAAGCAACCAGTATCAGATGGTTGGTCTGCGCAAAATTGATTATTGGGATTACTATGACTTCCCCGAAAAGCTGGTTGATTTAGAAATTTTAGGGATTTTTAGCCAAGTGGTTTATGACTACCAGACCGGCCGTTTTTATCATGATGGCCTGTTTGGACTGCTGGCGAAACCGCCCCGAAGCAGACGACAGGTGATGTTCCGTGTGTGGCGTGATCCGGCCGATGGGCAGTTCTACGGCCGGGTGCGATCTCACAACACGCGCAACTACCATCTGTATGATAAATGGGCACAGGGGCGCAGCTTCATGACCGCTCGGCTCGACCTAAGCTTAGGTGATTTAACAGGGAGTACGTTCCGGCCGGTTAAGTGCGAACGGATTGGCGCTAAAAGTGAGCTTACAGAAATCGGAGTAGACGGTCAGCTAGAGGCGTTTGTGCGGGATAAAGAACTCCGCACCATTGTGACCATTGTCGAAGTAGAGCAGCCAATTCACTTGGATGAACTACGCCGACGCATCGCCCATTCGCTTGAATCAAAATCAGTTACATCACTGGTCAAAAACACAACAGACCAACTGCTTGAATGGGGAATAGAACAGCAAAAACTTGTTGTGTTTGGAGACTATGTCCGCCTTTTTGGAGCGGTGCTTGAGCCTGTGGTGCGAGATCGATCAATGCTGCCAAATGTTTCGCGCAAGCTCGATTATGTGCTTGATCCTGAAATCAAAGCGGCTGTGACACAGCTACAAGCAGCCGGGGTTGAGCTAACTGAAAAGAATGCGCCGCTAGTGGTTGGCAAGTTTCTTGGTGTCAAACGGCCGCGAGGCAAGCAGGCCGGCCGGATTTTGGCACACTTGAAAAAGTAGGTTGAAGGTAATCAATTTTAGTCTGGAGGCCCAATGAAAACTGAACTTGAGAAGCTACAGGCAGAAAACGCCCAGCTTAGAGCAGAGAGAGACAAAGCGATTAAATTCATTGGGTTGTTACATCATGAGCTACGAGCTCCCCTTGCAAGCCTTCAAGGCTACAGTGAACTTCTAAAAAACTTTGAATCAGAAAATTTAAAGACGATGCAACTTAGCCATTTAGATGCGATCCAAGCGGGCTTAAGTCACTTTAGATCCACTTTTAATTCATCAATGCTGGTCGCTCAATTTGGATTTTATAGACGTGATCATAAGGACCTTGTTAACCTAGCTGAATTTGAGCGGAAAATATTGCGGCCTAGCCTTGACTATCTGGGTGATGAGGTTGATATCACACTTGATTTAGAAGAAGATTTTTCAATTCAGCCAGCCCTATATGCCCTTGATATACAAAAAGAAGCTTTAGTAGAAATCGTCGCAGGGGTTCTCAGAGAAGTAAAAGCTTTTTACACGTCAGGCATTGTGAATGTGAAGTTAGGGGTTAAAGACAAAAAACTCAAATTAGCATTGTTATTTCCCGACACGCTCAAATCGTTATCCAGCCCACAATCCTTCCGTCGAAATCAGTATGAAAGGGGCTATATTGATTGGGCGGCCAAGGAAGTTATTGAGTTATATGAAGGTGATATGGAATCTAGATTAGTTGATGGAATAATTCATATTGAAATTCAAATTCCTATCACTCCGACCAAAATAACTAATGAATAGTAGAATTCCCATTATCCTCGATTGTGACCCCAACCACGACGATGTTATCGCCATCATTTTGGCATTGGCCAGCCCTGAGCTATACGTGCTGGGCATCAGCACCAGTGCTGGGGGGGCAAGTTTCTGGGTGTTAAACGGCCGCGAGGGAAGCAGGCCGGCCGGATCATAGCCCATCTTTAACTGTTTCGGCCGTGTTTAAACTCATCAGCTCTCTGTGAGGGGGAACCTGATCAATAAAAAGCTTTTGCATTTTGGCATCGGGCAACTGACGCGATTGGCGACTGACATACTCTTTGGCTGCAACAAGCAGCTTTTCGGCTGCTGCTGGCTCACGACAAGCGGTTAGAATGTTGTACCCCAGCAAGTAATGTTGAACCGG
>JBCCSO010000799.1:0-2817 GCA_039199965.1 Chloroflexota bacterium
AGACGGTACTGCTGGCATAATCGAAGCATCCGCCACGCGCAGGCCATCTACACCGTAAACTTTGAGCTCAGGATCAACCACAGACATATGATCAACGCCCAGTTTGCAGGTACCAACCTGATGGTGATAAGTTCCGGCCGCGCGGCGAATATATTCAACTAATTCTACATCGGTCTTTGGGCCATCGCCGGGCCAAACTTCACCAGCGTTCCAATTGTCTAATGCTTTAGCCGCACCGATTTCACGACACACTTTGACGCAGTGGAGCATCCTATCGACATCCGCTTGTTCAGCCAGATACATTGGATCAAGGATCGGTGGTTTGCTGGGATCAGCAGAGGCAAGCTTCATGGTGCCGCGGCTAACTGGCCGGACAAGACCGGCCGCAATCGTGTACGCATTTTCTGGTCCTTCAAAGCCGGGTGAGTAGTAAGGCAAATGCATAAACAAAGGCTGCAAATCTGGTCCGACACGCCGCTCATCACTCTTGAGGAACATTTGCGCCTCAAGCAGATTGTTATTGGGAGCTGGGATCGGCTGCTTGGCTTCATAGATGACGCTTACAAGCAAATGGTCGTGCAGATTCTTTCCAACACCGGGCAAATCAACAATCGGTTTAATCCCCAACATGTTTGAATCTTCAGCATCCTGAATGCCGGAAAGCATCAGCAGCTGAGCAGAACCAATTGTGCCGCCAGACAAAATCACTTCTGAACTTGCTTTGGCTTCGTGACGTTCCCCATCATGATAATACTCAACTCCGACGCAGCGATTGCCATCAAACAGTAATTTACTTGCCGGTGCTGAAGTGATCGCGGTTAGGTTCTCTCGCCCAAGGGCTGGCTTGAGAAAAGCGACGGCGGTGCTTTGACGCTTTCCGTCTGAAATGGTGACATCGCACCAGCCTGCACCCAGAATTTGCTCTCCATTAAAGTCATCGGTCCGATCAAAGCCGGTTTCAACGGCCGCTTCAATCACAGTCGCTGGGACCGGATTGGTGTTTTTCAATCGGGTGACGTTCAGCTCCCCGCCTGAGCCATGATAGTGTGACTCACCCAATTCGTAGTTCTCCGACTTTTTAAAATAGTGCAAAACAGACTCATAATCCCAGCCGACACAGCCGTTATAGGCCCATGCATCATAGTCACTTTTGTCACCTCGAACATAAATCATCCCGTTAATGCTGCTGCTACCACCAACGGTTTTTCCACGTGGCCAATAGTGTGGCGTATTTGAGGCGTATTCTTGCGGCACGGTCATGTATGCCCAATCTCGCTCCGTTTGCCATGTAGCAGGCCAGCCCATAGGGGCATGGATATTGGGATCAGAGTCTGGAGCACCAGCCTCTAGCAGCAATACTTTTGTGTTGGCATCGGCCGAGAGCCGGTTAGCGAGGACGCAACCGGCTGAACCAGCACCAACAATAATATAGTCGTACATTATTTCTCCTATTTTTCTGTGAGTGGGGGTAAAGGGGATAGCCTGTAGAAAGCCAAAGGCTCCAAGTGAGACTGCGCCCCACTCCTGCGCAACCTCACTTCGTGATCGAAAGAAAAAAGCGGGTTATCCCTGCGGTTTGTTGATGCTAATAACTTGCGGCTGTGAAACAGCTTTTAACCCTTCAACACCAAACTCAAGCCCATAACCAGACGTTTTAACGCCCCCAAATGGAACCATCGGATGGATGGTGCCGTGCGAGTTGACCCACACAGTCCCCGCCTCCATGCGGCTGGCGACAGAGGTAGCCGCCTCGATATCGGTTGACCAAACAGAGCCGCCAAGACCAACGTCTAAGCGGTTCGCAGACGCAATGGCATCCTCAACGTTGCTGTATTTGATGATGGGTAGAACCGGCCCAAACTGTTCTTCATCAACCAAACGTGCCCCATCCTCAATGTCAGCCACAATGGTGATAGGATAGAAATAGCCGGGCTGATCGAGCGGTTCTCCACCGGTCACAATGCGCGCCCCATTTGATTTTGCATCTTCAACCAGATCATTGACTTTATTGAACTGCATTTCATTTTGGATAGGGCCTAACACAATGCCTTCATCCATGCCGTTCCCCATCGGCATCGCTTCTGCCAAGCCTTTCAAGACGCCAATCGTCTCTTCATACTGATCTTCGTGAACGTAAAGTCGTTTGGCACACGCACACGTTTGCCCCATGTTGATAAATGCTCCCCAGAACAGCCCTTCTGCCATCGCTTTTGGATCCGCATCGGGCAGCATAATTGCTGCGTCGTTGCCACCACACTCAAGCGTTAGGCGGGCCATGTTACCGGAAGAAGATTCAATAATTTTTTGGGCGGTAGCTTGTGACCCTGTAAACATGATCTTGGCAACGTCTTTGTGCTCTACCAAGACTTTTCCTACAGCACCATCGCCACTGACAGTGTTTAAAACACCAGCAGGCAGGACCTCATTCATGAGCCTAACCATTTCGAGCGTGCCCAGTGTGGTGTACTCTGATGGTTTGATCACAACGGTGTTCCCCATGCGCAGTGCGGGAATAACGGCCCAAATCGCAATCATGAGCGGCCAGTTCCATGGTGTGATGGCACCTACCACGCCAAACGGCCGACGGTGCATCTCATCCCGCCGCGTATCGTCTTCAAACACCACATCAACCGGAATTTCTAGAGACAAAGGGACTTGCGTCCATCCCAGTACCGCGTCCATCTCAAATAGAGCGCCGGGTCCAGCCAGCGGCTTCCCTTGTTCTTTAACAATCCACTCCGCCAGATACTGCTTGTTCTCTGTAAATACTTCAAGCAGCTTCATCAAAATTTCTACGCGCTCCGCATCAGTTTTGGC
>JBCCSO010000800.1:0-2807 GCA_039199965.1 Chloroflexota bacterium
AGCAAAATGGGCCATCGGGGTTTCGCCCCTGTTGCAAAAGCCCATCAATTGACCCACTTTTTGACCGATCAAGATTTGCCTGAAGAGACACTGGCTCAGCTTCGCCGTGCATCCGTTAGCGTGACTGTGTGCGGGCAGAATACGATTCGATCTCACAACATTAGCACTGGCAAAAAGAAATATGTGATCGGATTTGCCAATCAAAGCGAGAGCCTGCCTTTTGCTGTGGACGTGCGTCAAGGGCTGGAAAAAGCGGTTGCTCAGCGTGGAGATGTCGATTTGATCCTGACTGACAACAAGCTAAGTAGTGCAGAAGCATTGCGCGTAGCCAACCACTTGATCGAGCGTGAAGTTGATCTGGCCATTGAATATCAAATTGATTACCGGGGTGGTAACCTTATTATTGATAAATTCCAGCGCTCAAGGATTCCGGTCATCGCAGTAGACATTCCGATGGTGGGGGCCACATTTTTCGGGGTAGACAATTATCGGGCAGGATACATGGCTGGGGAAGCGCTAGGCACATGGGTAAAAACTAATTGGGATGGCATGATCGATTATCTTGCCATCTTAGAGGAACAGCGTGCGGGAGACTTGCCCAAGGCGCGAATTCACGGCCAGCAAGATGCTTTTGAGGCTGTCCTACGGCCGGTTTCGTCTGAAAAAATTATTACGTTAGACAGTGGTAATACGGCAAAAGTGAGTCAGCAGAATATGTCTGAATGGCTTAAGTCTGTTTCAAGTGCTTCAAAAATTGCGGTGATCAGCTTTAATGATGAGGCGGCCGTGGGTGCTATTCGGGCCGCTCGAGGGCTTGATCGCGAGGCTGATGTGGTTGTTGTAGGACAAGGTGGGGATAGCTTGGGGCGATCTGAGATTCAGCGCCCTGATTCCCGTCTGATCGGCTCCACCGCCTACATGCCCGAAAAATATGGGGAGATGCTTGTTTCAATTGCGCTGCGTTTGCTGCAAGGGCAGCCCGTTCCACCGGCCGTCTACATTGATCATATCTTTTTAACGGCCGAAAATTTGGCAAAATATTATGAGATGGGTTAATCGCCAGACCCTAAAATCCTCTACCTGCAAAGCTAGAATTTTGACTTGGGCCATAATATGTGGCCAACAAAAAGCCCGGCCGATTTTTTTGCAATCGGCCGGGCTTTTCAACTCTAAGCAGATTAGTGTGAGCTCTCGGTAACCATGCTGGTTCCGGTCAGCAACTTCCTGTGATCTGCCTGTATCAAAATTTCAGATGGAACTTACTTCATGTTTGCTGTGAAAACCATCACGTTGTTCTTCTGCTTTTGCTGCACCAGTCCCTTGTTTTCCAAGATTGTCAGCAGTTCAGAGGTTTCACTTTCTTGCCAGCGCAGCGCCGTGCTTAGATCAGCCACGCTTTTTCCACGCCGGGTCATCATCTGCTTCAAAATAGGAACTACCTCTTCAGGAAAGTCGAGCAAGTCTGCGGGTTGAAACCCATTCTCTAAATTTAAATCTTCCAAACTGTTTTTGATCGCTTCAAAATTCATTTAGTCACCTCCAAATGACACAGGATCTTCTTCACCCAGCAGAAGCTCCGCTACGATGCGCATCTTTTGGGTGATGTGATGATCAGGATAATGAAGGGCAAAGATGCCCGAACTGGCAAGTGCCATCATTTCATCTGAATGGGGGATGACGGCCGCTGTTTGAACTTCATACGTCTCTTCTACTTGTTCTTTGACTTGTACGGGATCAAGAATTTCTGGCGCCTTGTTAACCAGCAAATACAGGTTTGGTACATGCAGTCTTTTTGCAACCTGAACCGTAACGTGGGTCCCCTGATAGTCTTGCTGGTCCGGTCGTAGAATGATGGCTAGCGCATCTGAAACCGCAATCGATAGCAGGGTTTCATCGTTTAAGCCGGGATGAGTATCAATAACCAGCACATCAAGATCTAAATCTTCAAGCAGGTCTTCAAACCCGTCGTTCAATATGATCGGGTCGTATCCCTCTCGCACAATTTTGGCGATTTCGGACGGATTGATACTGGATGGCACAAGATACACCTTGCCCGAAACCGGTACGCCCAGCCGATGGGTGACATCTTGAGCCGCCTCTGCGATTTCGCACCGGCCGAAAAGATAATCGTTTAGCGTTTTGCCCATATCCTCCTCTTCGAGGCCAAACAAAACGTGGATACCCGGTGATGGGATATCTGTGTCTACCAATCCAACGCGCAGTCCTTTTTCTGCCAAAATGGCGCACACATTGGCTGAGGTGTTTGACTTGCCTGTCCCACCTCGGTAAGAGTGAATGGAGATAATATTATTCATAAGCTATACCGGTTCCCCTTCTGGTTGATTCTCACTTTCTTCTTCAATTTCAAATTCGCCTTCAATCTTGCGATCTCGACGCTCGCGCATCAGATCAGCCTGTTTTTCTAGCTGCCTGAAAAAGTCACTGTCAATGATTTCTTTGACCTTTTTCTGGCTCTTTTGCTGATCGATTTCAATTTTCAATTTCTGGACAGTGGCCTTCAATTTCTTCTCGCGCATCTGGACCTTTTCAGCCATCTCTTTGAAGACAGCCGCTAGTTTTCCTACTTCATCTTGAACCGGCCGATTGATGATTTCATCGAGCAGTTCAGCCTCCATGACCCCTTCTTCAAGCCGCTGGGCCGCCTGTGTGAGCAAGCGAACCGGGCCGGTGACGGAGCGGGCAATAAACACCGCCGCAGTCACGAGTAAACCAACACCAACCAGTGTGATCCACAGCAGATTGCGCTGTAGGCTGGCCTGTTGCGCTCCAATCGTCATACCGACGGC
>JBCCSO010000801.1:0-2800 GCA_039199965.1 Chloroflexota bacterium
AGGCCAGCCAGTCGATCATGGACGGCCGTCGCGCGATTGTGGACTCGCGGCGGGCCACAATGGGTCAGCTTGAGAAGCAGCTTGAGCGGCTCAAAAATCGGCGTAAAGAGTGGTCAACGGCGCTGCTCAAGATGGAAATTCCGGCCGCAGCCAAAGATCTTGAAGAGAATGAAGCGGAAATGAAAGAGCTTACCGACAAGCTCATTCCGCTGCGCGAAACGCAGCGGACAAAAATGCGGGAGATTCGCGATCTTGAAAGCAAATTGTCGGTGCTGCGCAAAACGCTGCAGTCGGCCGAAACTCGCTACACCAACACCAAAATCGCTCTAACCACTAGCGAAACGCGCATAGAAAATTTGAAAGAGCGCATCCGCAATGACATCGGGATTGTGCAGTTGGCCTATGAAGAAGAGAAAGAGGGTGAAGCGCAGGTCGGTCTGACCCCGCTCCCGATTGATGAGCTGGTTGAACAGCTGCCTGTGGTTGATGAACTACCTGAGGGGCTGAACGAAAATATCCAAAAGATGCGCGGCCAGATGAGCCGAATGGGGGCCATCAACCCAGATGCCCCGGCCGAATACAAGTCTGTGGCGGAGCGGCATGACTTTTTGGAAGAGCAGATTTTGGACTTGAACCAGACAGAGGAGCAGCTACGCAAAGTGATCGATGATCTGGATGAGCTTACATCGCGGGCTTTTTCTGAAACGGTCAAGAAGGTAGATGCGGAGTTTGGCAAGATGTTTACCCGCCTGTTCGGGGGCGGTTCGGCCGAATTAAATCTGACTGATCCTGATGATTTAACGGTGTCGGGCGTTGAGATTATTGCGCAATTACCCGGCCGGCGGCCGCAGGGATTAGCATTGCTATCTGGCGGCGAGCGCTCATTAACGGCCGCGAGCCTCATCTTCTCGCTGCTCAAAGTTTCGCCTACACCCTTCTGCGTCATGGACGAGGTGGATGCGGCCCTAGACGAGGCCAACGTCAACCGCTTCCGGGATGCGCTGAGTGAGCTGTCTGAAAATACGCAGTTTGTGGTCATCACCCATAATCGCGGCACGGTACAGGCAGCCTCTACAATCTACGGCATCACCATGGGGAGCGACAGCACAAGTCAGGTTATTTCGGTCAAGCCGGAAGAATATGTGCATCAGGATCGGTTGGCAGCTTAGCGATTTACGATTTTGGATTGCCGATTTACGATTGGGTGTAGTGCCCCATCTTGCGAGTGATCTGCCCCTGACCTGTTTATTACAAGTAAATCGCTCAGCCAGCTAAGCTAGATCGGCTTTTCAAAGACCAGTTGATTAAAAGTCAACTGCTCTGCTAGGCTATTTGATTGACAAGCCATCCTGCAACCCTTAGACTTGTACCATATATCGCACAAGTTTCGAGGATCAAAATGAAGGTAATCAATTTTTCAGACGCGCGCAGCCAATTAAAATCGGTTTTAGATGAGGTCGTAGACAACGCAGACTACACGATTATTCATCGCCGTGACGCGGCCGATGCTGTAGTCATGTCGCTCGATCAATTTAATGGGCTAATGGAAACGGTCCATTTACTAAAAAGCCCTGCTAATGCAGCCCATTTAGCCAAATCAATTGAGCAGTATCAAACTGGCAAAACAACAGAGCGAGAGCTAGTTGGCGAGGGCTAGTTGATGATAAAAATTTTAGCGTGGACGGAGGCTGCATGGAGCGACTATGTCTACTGGCAAACTCAAGACAAAAAAATCTTAAAGCGTATCAATCGCTTGATCAAAGATACGATGCGCAGCCCGTTTGATGGCATTGGTAAACCTGAGCCGTTAAAAGAAAATCTTTCCGGTTTCTGGTCACGCAGAATTGATGAGACCAATCGTTTGGTGTATGCGGTTGAAGAAAATCGGGTGACGATTATTTCTTGCAGGTATCACTATTAAATGAGATGGAAGGTGAGACGTTTAGCTCGAATAAAATTTTTGGTGTTGTCACCACTTTAACTCCAATTTTGCGATTTTAGATGGTTGATGGAGTGCAGGATGCCTGTCGATCAGACAAGCCATCCCTGTAGAAAACTCAGCAAGAAACGGGCAGATAAGAGCCATAAATTTCCATATCATGTTTCTAGATAACGTTTACTCGGGGTATTCACACGGCCGTGAATGCCTCGAACTCTGGAAACATTTTTATGCGTATTATTCATCGACTCATTACTGCATCATGTGGCATACACAGTGCAGATCAGGCATCCATTGTGGCGGTGCCGATTGTCGCTTCGGCGCTATTTGACGCATCCCCTGAAGCAATAGGGGTTCTCGTGGCTGCGCAATCCATTGCGCATTTGCTTGGCTCTATTCCGTTTGGATTAATCGTTGACAAGCTGCCCCTAAAGTCCGCAGCGTTGCTGGCTACAATCATTTCATTTCTTGCATTCTGTGGGGTGGCAGTTGGGGTCATTTATGGAAGCTTGCTGATGTTCGGCATCACCATACTGGTCTCAAGCTTTGGCATCGTTCTTTATTCTTTGGTTGTCCTATCAATCGTTCCCATCATTTCAAAGACGGATCAGTTATCAGAGACAAATGCGCGCCTAGAGATACCTCGCTCGTTAGCCGCCTTTGTCATTCCGCTCACCATCGGGGTTGTGGCTGTTCAGGATGCTTCGGCCGTCATTTTTGGCTTGGCCGCTATTTCGGCATTGATAGCAGTAATGGCTATTGTTCAATTGCCTGAGCTCCCGGCCTTTACCAGACCAAAAGGAAGTTCGTTTCAGCTGATCCTTGAGGCTGGGCAATACATTTTTAAGCATGATCTTCTTC
>JBCCSO010000802.1:0-2797 GCA_039199965.1 Chloroflexota bacterium
CAACAATATTTCACTAAAATGATCATATGTTCACTTTTGTTCCAGTATTCAGTTGTATATACAAAGTTGGAGGAGTTTGATGCGTAATAGCGTTCCTCAAATCGTGCGGGTAGCGGAGCTCTACTACGAGCGCAATCTAAGTCAGAAAGAAATTGCTACGATTGTGGGCACATCTCGGCCGCGTGTTTCACGCTTGCTGGCTGATGCCAAACAGATGGGGATTGTTGAAATTAAAATCAATCGCCCCATTGAAAAACTGCCCGATCTGTCTGAGAAATTAAGAAAAACATTTAAGCTCAGAGATGCGATTGTGGTTGATTCAGGCGAGGAGTATCTTGATTCTGTGCGCAATGTAGGCATGGCTGCGGCCGAGCTGCTATCTTCGATTATCGAGAACGACATGACGATTGGCATCACGTGGGGGCAGACCCTTTTCCACATGGTGAAAGCATTGGATATGCTTCCATTGGAAAATGTTGAAATTGTGCAGATGATTGGAGCCTTGGGAGAGGGGGATAGTCATATCGACGGGCCGGAGTTGGCTCTGAGACTGGCGGAAAAACTAGATGGGACCTATCGGTATGTGCATGCTCCGGCCGTGGTGGGAACGGTTGAAATGAAAAACATGCTCCTGCAGCAGCCGCAAATCCAAACTACGATGCGGAAAGCGGAACAGGCAGATATTATGCTGCAGGGCATTGGCTCGCTGGCCGATGAAATGTCAAGTTTGGCGCGGGCCGGTTATCTAGATGAAGCGGAGCGACTTGAAAGTCTTGAAGCGGGCGCTGTAGGCCATCTAATGGCCCGAATGATCGATATCAATGGAGAGCATGTAGGAAAATATGGCGAAAGGGTTGTAGCCATTTCACCTGAATCACTGCGTCAACCTAAGTATTCGATTGGGATTTGTGCTAGCAGGCGCAAAGCAAAGCCAGCATTAGGTGCCATCCGCGGAGATTTTGTCAATATGCTGGTTACGGACCGTCGCTGTGCAGAGGAGATGCTTCGCTTAAATCAGTAACAGCGGCTACTTTAAATCAGTCACTAAATGACTGCGGGGTTCTGCCACTTCTGAATGGTCAGTGAGCAGTGTTTTGCCCTCAACCGGATGGTAGAAGACGCGCTGGGTAGGGTAGGCAAAGTCAATCTCTTTTTTCTCAGCAAACAAAATCAGTACATCTTCCCAAATAGCTTCTTCTGTGTTGCGCCGTTTGCGCGGCCGACACAGATAGCGGAGTGTCAAAATCACACCCGACGGACTGACTTTGGTGTACACCACCGGTGATAAGTTTGGGTAGCGGACGTTGTTTCGCTTGGCGGCTTTCCGAATTTCTGCCTCTTCAGTTGCTGACGGCCGCAATGAATGGCGTTCAGTGACCTCTTGAAGCAGCTTTTTCGCCAGCATCCAATCGCTTTCGAACGTGAGCGCAATCGGTATTTCATTCCAAATGTGCGAGACGCCGCTGGTGTAGTTGGCAACCGGCTTATTGAATACCATCCGATTGGGTACGTGGATGACCCGGCCGGTTGACTGATCTGCATCGACCCAATTCCCAATCTCCAGAAGTGAAAACTTAAGAAGATGGATATCGATGACGTCACCCGCTACACCTCCAAGCTCAATTCGATCCCCTACTTCAAACGGCCGACGGGCTAGAATAAAGACCCAGCCCACTAGGTTGCTGAGTGGATCCTGCAGGGCGATAGCGACCCCGGCCGACAGCAGGCCCAAGTAGGTTGACATGTTGTTATTGCCACCAATGTCAACCCAGATGTTAATGATGATGATGACGGCCGCAATTAAAAAAATATATTCAGATCCTTTGCGATAAGAATATATTTGATCTTGATCATCAAGGCGATGGTTGATCAAATGAATGAAACCGCGCCGGATCAGAAACAGCACAAGCACAATGCCCAATGTCAGGAAGATTTTGGTAGTGGCATCTGGATTGTGAAATAAGAAGTTTTCAAGCGTCTCGAGCATGAGGCCATTGTAAACCATTGGGGCTTGACATTGAAATCCCGTTAGCCTCCATTGCCCAAGCCTAACAATCGGCCGAAAATTTATGTATGCAAGACATCCCTTTTTATGATTTTGGTGGCAGTGGACCACTCATACACTTCGCCCATCCCAACGGATTCCCGGCCGAAACATTTCATCGTTTTGCTGGTGAATTCACTGACCAATACCACATGATCGGGATGAATGCTCGGCCGATGTGGCCCGGATCAAACCCGGCTGAACTCACCGGTTGGGATATGTTTGCAGATGACCTGATTACTTTTCTAGACAGTCAGGGGGCCAAAAATATTATTGGGATGGGAATATCGCTGGGGGGCGTCATTACGATGTATGCGGCTCTCAAACGGCCGGACCTATTTAGCAAGCTTGTCCTGATTGAACCGGTATTTTTACCGTGGTCGATTATTCTTAGCAGCAAATTTGTCCCAAGGCCTGTGCTTGAAAAACGCTCTCCGGCTGGGGCTGCAAAGCGTCGGCGGGACGTCCACCCATCACGCCAACAAGCCTTTGATCGATGGCGGCAAAAGCGGGCTTTCAAGCGGTATTCTGATGATACGCTTTGGGACTATGTCAATTATGGTCTTGTTGATCAGGTAGATGGCTCAGTCACGCTCCGATTCCCCAAAGCATGGGAAGCTGAAATCTTCAGTCGGCCGCCAATGGTGTGGCCGAAAATTAGCCAGATCACTCACCCAACACTAGGCATACGTGGCAAAAAGACAGACGTGTTGTTTGAAAAGCAGTGGGGAATGTGGCAGCGGAAGCAACCAA
>JBCCSO010000803.1:0-2795 GCA_039199965.1 Chloroflexota bacterium
AATGATTTGATTCCTGCTCGTCCGGCTTTTGGATCGATGGTAGCCCACACGACCGAAAGTCCGTGCGATTCATCAAGCGCCAGCTTGCCGTTGGTGATGAACACCTTTTCCCCATTTAAAACCCACTCATTGGTTTCTTCATCTAACACGGCCGTGGTGCGCATGGAGCTGTTGTCTGATCCGGCCATCGGCTCTGTGATCGCCATCGATCCCCATTTAGGTGGGTCTTGCGTCCAGCGCTGGTAGAAGCGCAGTTTTTGTTCGTCGGTCCCTACCGAGTCAATGGCGGCCCCACCCAAGCTGGGTGTCGGCCGACAGAGATACTGTCCAGTGTCTCCCCAAGAAAGCGTCTCAATCATCAAAATATTTTCGAGCAGCTTCCAGTTCGGACCGTTTGGTGTTGCGTTGTCAGTGCCGTCTTTAATCGCCTCGATGCGTTCTGCATACTGTTGTTTGACAATTGGCCACATCGCGTTGAAGTAGTCGTGCGGCCGCTCGTGCTCACCCTCGTCCAGCCGACGCGCGACCGGCCGCATCACCTCAACAGCGATGGTTTTATACTGCTCAATATTTTTAAGAATGTGTGGGGGGATGGTGAAATCAATCATTTTAGAATTATAGTCTAAGATTGGCTTGTGCAGGTTTTTATAAAAAAAGTTTGATACTGCTTGACTCGATGAGTAAATATTTCATATCATATACGATATGAGAGTGGCTGTAGACACAAATGTTTTAGTTGCTGCATTGAGGAGTCCAAATGGTGCTTCAAGAGTGATTTTGCAACAACTTGCTCAGCAAAGATTCGAAGCTGTTGCATCAGTCGCAATGATGCTTGAGTATGAGGCGGTACTTAAAAGGCCTGAACATCTAGAAGTGTTCAAACTGACGTTGGAAGAAGTGGAGATGTTTTTGAATGGTTTAGCTAAATTAGTTGTTCCCATAACTCCCTTTTTCTTATGGCGACCCATGCTCAAAGATCCAGCTGACGAACATGTTTTGGAGGCGGCAGTCAATGGCTTTGCAGATGCAATTGTCACCTTCAACTTAAATGATTTTGGACCAGCTCAGCGGTTTGGATTGGAGGTTATTCGACCAAATCTATTTTTACAAAGGATACGAAATGGCTAATACAAGTAATTATGCGCTTCGTCTTCAATCTTCCTTGCTTGAAGAGCTAAGGAGTGTAGTGATTGAAGAAGGAACAACGATTAATCAATTTATCAATGTGGCTGTCGCTGAGAAACTAGCAGCACTGCGGACTGAAGCATATTTTAAGGAGCGAGCCGATAATGGAAATGTTGATGAGTTTCTGGCTATTCTAGATAAGGCCGGGACTAATCAACCTAGAGATGGTGACGAAATTCTTGATTGATTTTGTGTAAATTTAAATACTAAAAGATGTGTCTTGATTAAACCCATCCACAAAAATGTCAAAGTATTTTGCTGAAAGCTCCTCTGGCGACATGCGATTCTCTTTTTTGTGCCAATAAACCGCTTCGTTTAGAGCACCCAACATCGCCGCGACAAGCAAACGGGCGCTTTTTGTCTTAATTGTCTTATCACGGATGCCTAGCCGCACAATTTTTTCCATGGCGGTTGAAATATCTTTGGCCACTGTCCGATACTGCTCTAGAAAAACCTCATCGCTGATGCTGCCGCGCAGAAGTATTAAACACGCGCCAAAGTCGTCAGAACTCATCACTGCAAACCGATAAAAGAAACTCTCAAGCTGCTGGCGGCCGCTGCGCTCTGTGGTTAGTGAATAGCTATTAATGTCTTCGATTGCTTCTTGAGTTTGCTCAAGCGCTAAATTGAGACACTGACGCAGAATATCTTCTTTGCTGTCGATGTAGCGGTACAGGGCTGGTTTGGTGACGCCTAGCGATTTAGCCAAATCGTTGAGGTTGGTTTGATGGTAGCCAATCGTGTTAAACGATTGAGCGGCAGCCCGCAAAATCGCCATTCGCTTCATTTCTCGCTGTTCTTCTCGGCTTTGAACGCCGTTTCCCCATGTATTCATAGTATTGCCTGCGTGCCGGTAATTTGTGTTACCCAAGAGTAACATTAATTGCAGTAGAGGACAATTCTCTACAAGTTCACGTTAATCCGGCCGAAAACCATCCAATTTAACCAAATAGGTCAGTCTGAACTTAGGCAACATTGCTTCAAACTTTCGAAATTGGTTAAGGTCGGCTGGTCATAGTTGTGCTTCCTTTAAAAATATTGAATACTTTTTTCATGTTCCTCGTAAAAGTACCTATATAACCAACGCCACACTTTCGCTATAACAGTCACATTCACTGGGCCGTACCGACTATTTTTGTGCGAGGAATTTGAGAAAAGCAATGACTGAATTGATCACCGGCTACTATTTTGACGTAGGCCAAATATCAAAATATCATGATTGGGGGGCCGTTCGCGATATTACCCTGAAAAATGGTGATCAGTTAAACGTTGTTTCGTTAGCGGGAAGTACGGCTAATGGGAGTCAAATGGCCACGATGACGGCCGTTGATGCTGTCTTTGCTAGCTTAGCCCAAGCAGAGAAATCTGATGATGTGTCGTTCACAGATATGCTTGAACAAGCTGTAGCAGCTGCGAACCATGCGGTACGAGGGCTTGAGCTAGATGATTTTTCTGGATGCTCTGTCGCCGTGGCTATCGTTGTAAATGGGGGACAGCTTTACATTGCTCAGGTTGGGAGTGCCGGAATCTACTTTGTCAGGAAATCAAAGCTAACCGCGCTCAGTCATGTACACCAGCATGAAACGATCCCATTTGGGGAAACAAATACC
>JBCCSO010000804.1:0-2792 GCA_039199965.1 Chloroflexota bacterium
TTAAACCAACTATTGACACATTAATTGAAAAGAATCCTAATCTGCGGGGCGGCCGACCTATTGTTGCGGGAACCG
This sequence comes from Chloroflexota bacterium, assembly GCA_039199965.1. Taxonomy (GTDB): domain Bacteria; phylum Chloroflexota; class Anaerolineae; order Promineifilales; family Promineifilaceae; genus WTJY01. Next base: position 76 of record JBCCSO010000804.1, read on the forward strand.
GAACCACAGTTCGTTCAATTGCTGGCTTATATAAATTGGGGATGTCGGCCGAAGAAATTGCCGTGCAGCTACCTCATCTTAATTTAGCCCAGATTTATGCAGCCCTTGCCTACTACCACCTCAATTCTGAAGAGATTGAAGCTGAGATTGAAGCCGACTCTGAGGAAAACTTAAAACAGCTTACACAATAACACTAGAACTTTATGAGCCAGCAGATCAAGCTCTACTTGGATGAGGATGCCCAACGTACCGGTTTAATTCAGGCACTTCGTGCTAGGCAAATTGATGTTTTGACCATTTCAGAGGCTGGCCACATCGGGAAGCCAGACGAGTTTCAATTGGCATTCACCGCTGAAAATAATCGGGTGATTTTTACTTTTAACCGTGGAGACTTTTTTCAGTTGCATACCAAATGGCTCGGCGAAGGCAAAAACCACTCAGGCATTATCGTTTCTGATCAGTTGAGCACAGGTGTTGTGATGCGCCGTTTGTTGAAGCTGATTGACGAAAAACCGGCCGGAGAGATGCAAAATTGGCTTGAGTTTTTGAGTAATTGGCAATAAGGTGCAATTTCAGAATTTATTCAAAAGTTCTTGCTACGGTAACTCAACTGATCCGTGGTATTGGAAATCATACGATGTCGATCCGAATTGGTAGATAGACATAATCAAAAGGCGGGTGCAACACCCGCCCTTTTTATTTGAAGCCTAATTCAACTATTCCTTATCAACCGGAAATTGAATCTCAACTGCTACATCCTTCATCTGATCAAAGTCATGATAGACTTCACGATATGGGCCGGTTACTATGTAATTATTCGCTTCAATCCACTTTAAGAGCGTTTCGTACCCCCGCATAAAATCATTCATCTTACCTTTGAACAATAAGGATGCCATCCGCTCTTCAGGCAACTCATGCACTTGAATCTTATCGGTTATAGCAATCGGTTGGTTGATTGGCACGGCCGCTTCAACATCTTCCTCTTGCGCATCTATTGGCGTATACCACACTGCAATTCCGGGTCCGATTTGCTTGCCGTTTTTTTCAACATGGGCACAAGTCTCATTAAATGCTTCTGGCAGACCCATCGGATATTCAATATTTTCAGTCACAATAATTCGCCGACCCGCTACAAGAATCGGCTCAACCGTTTTCAAAACTACATCGTAATCTGACATTTTACCCTCCAGCTCGATCTGATTGATCCGAGCGGCTACACGTTCTAATTGAGCCTGCATCTCGCCCACTTGTTTTTCAAGTTCAGCCTGACGCAAGCGTAGCATGCCGCGGACCTCTTCTGCAGATAGCTCATCTTGCAAAATGGTGCGTACTTGCTTAAGCGACAACCCCAACCCTTTAAGCGCTAATATCCGGTTGAGTTGGGGCAATTGATTAATGGAGTAATAGCGAAAGCCTGTGAAATCGTCGATGAGCTCTGGGAAAAGCAACCCTTTCTTTTCATAGAAATGAAGCGTCTTAACTGATACTTGTCCAACTTTGGCAAACATTCCGATTCTTAGCATTCACAAATTCCTTCGATCAATATTTGACATTTTTTGTCATGAGCGGGAGTTTACAACCTCCTCTTAGGTCAGAGTCAAGCTAGAGTTAAAATTGATTGTGCAAAATTCGGTTTTGTTTTGCCTCATACCCACATAAATGAGATCATCGCTTGTGTACAATGAAAGTCAATCAATCACGAAATCAATATTGAGAGAAACCGATGTCATCCATTTCAGAAGGCCTTAACCGAGCACTAAACGGTCCATTTACTTTGCCGCTGGCTCTAGATTTGAAATCGAACCACAAATACATTCTTTTTTCAGATCAGCACAAAGGGGTCGGTGATCGGGCGGATGAGTTTCGCAAGTGCAAAGAAACGTATATGGCGGCACTCAAGCATTATCGGGATGCTGGTTTCACCTTAATCTTGATGGGAGATGTCGAAGAGCTTTGGGAGCAGCAATTTAGGATGGTTGAAGAGGCCTATCGGGATGTCTTGGAGCTAGAACGAAGTTTTTCAAGTTGGATTTAGTAGACGTTAGATTTGACTGATAAGTCTCACAATAATTGGTGTTACTGCCAGAATAAAAGATTTCTGAACCACGGGATACTGTCTCAAAATTCTCAATGGCATTTTTGATTGACTTGTTTGGTATATTGAAGTGGGTGCCAGCTGAGATCCCGGCCAAAATATTGTCTAGATTGTGCTGTCTGGCTAGCTTTGTTTGAACATCAATTGGGTCATTTTGATTCTTTGGGTGCCAGCGAATTTTTAGGTAAGGTTCGGCCGAACACATGCACCCATACACGTCATAATCTGGGTCACAACCGTATGTGACTTTGTTGGACAGCAAATCCGCTCTGGAGACCAGCCACCTAAGATTCGTATTCAAGAATGCCAGACCGCCTTTACTTAGTAACTGTCTAAAAATTAGTTCCTTTTTTCAAATTGAGTAAACGACCACCGCCAGAGGCGGTGGCTTTAATGTTGCACCTAGAAGATGCATATTACGTGTTAATCAAAGAGACGACCTTGTTTTCCTTTGGACGTCTCTTCCTTTTTATTTTGCCATTTTACGTATTGACGAATCGATTCTTCATCTAGCCCCACCGTTGTCACACAATACCCCCGAGACCAAGCCTGACGGCCCCCGTATCTTTTTTTCACTTCTTGAAATTGATCAAACATCCCTAATGCCAACTTTCCTTTCCAA
>JBCCSO010000805.1:0-2787 GCA_039199965.1 Chloroflexota bacterium
ATTAGACTCTCAATTTGCTTGGCTAGAAGATAGTTGCAAACTATTAATACCGCACTGTGAGCAATCTGAACCAGTCAGAAAGCTTCTTGTCGGAACAAACAGACTATCCTTTCTATTAAATCAAACGCATTTTCATCTTCTGACCGCGAGGGGTAAGCATTTATGCGTGTTTTTGAGGGAAGAGTTACAGTCCGGATCACAACATATTAGACAGTTAATAGGCTACGCAAGTTTAATTGAAGAAATTTTTGCACCTTCTCCAGATGAGAGAATTGAAAGGTTGAAGCACACTCAATAAATGCGATTTTTAATCACGGCTCAGCATAGCAGCCTGTATTCTATCTATCTACTAGTCCTACTTGCACTGCTTTTACGGCCGCCTGCGTCCGATCAGACACGTTGAGCTTCCCCATAACCTCACTCATGTGATTGCGCACCGTCCCTGTTGCTAGATGGGACTGCTCCCCGATTTGGCGATTGTTCATCCCTTTAATCACCAGCGTCAGCACCTCAAGCTTGCGCTAGGTTAAGGGTTCGATAATTTAGACAGATAAGTGCTGATGCCCAACGAAGTTTCTTGATTAAAACCACTATTAAATCGATCCGATCCTCATCACTTCATCCAAAAAGCTTGACACCAGTTCGAACATCATTATAATTACAAACACTGTTCGGAAATCAAGTATGCAGACGCTTAAACCACATGAACGCAGACATCTGCGCACCAAACAGGCGATTTTAGACGCCGCCCGCAAGCTCCTTGCTGAAAAAGGGGTTAATGGGGTGTCGCTTCGCGGCATCGCTCGTGAGATTGATTACAGCCCGGCCGGGTTGTATGAATATTTCGATAGCAAGGAAGATATTGTGAGAGCGGTGTGCCAAGAAGGGCATTTAAAGCTTGCTGCGGAGATGGGCCGGGTTGATGATGATCTGCCCTATCCCGAATATTTGCGCGGCATCGGCCAAGCATATCAGAGCTTTGCACGCAGTAACCCAGATCATTTCATGCTGATGTTTACCATAGCACCAAAGGGGAACCAGCTTGATGACTTCATGGATGAAGGATCTTCTTTCCCAATTTTAATGAGCGCCATTCAGCGCGGAATTGATGAAGGGTATTTTAAAATGCATCCGGCCGGCATTTCTGCTATGGCGATGATTTTATGGTCGAGCGTGCACGGTTTAGCCATGCTCGAACACACCCAGCTAAAAGGATCTGACATCGATTTTAAGGTGATGGGAGAAATTATCGGCGCAAATACCTTTATGGGCTTAACGGCTGGACCCCCGTCACCGCTGGAATAAAATTCAGAGGAGGCTTTTTTTTGCCCTAAACCGAACAGTGTTTATATTTTAATCATTATTAGAAATATTGTAAGTGTTTAATGACTTCAGGAGGTCAAAATGAGCGCACTATCTTTTAATACAGCACAAGGTGAACCTGAAAATTTTTGGAGAAAAGGGTGGAACGAAAATGGCCCACTCCGCTGGTCGATCATTTTTGCGATCGCCCTTTTAATTGGAACGATCGTTGGATTGATCGTCGATCCCCGTACTGTAATCGGGGAGCCGGTTTGGTTGAAGCCAGCTAAATTTGCCATGTCGACCGCTGTTTATTCGGCATCTATGATGTGGGTTTTGGCCATGATCGATGATTGGCCGCGTACGGTCAAGATCGTCTCATGGGTCACGGCCGTTGGGTTTATCATCGAACTGATCTTGATTTCATTTCAGGCATTCAGAGGGGTACGCAGCCATTTCAACACAAGTACGCCGCTAGACGCCACCATCTTTGGCATTATGGGATCGGCCATCCTAATCGTATGGCTTGTGAGCATCTTAGCCCTTGTCGCACTCTGGCGGACCCCGTTCAAAAATCGGGCGTGGGGCATTATTCTCCGCTGGTCTTTGATCTTGACTATTATTGGCTCCGGTCTGGGCGGCACGATGACGTCTCCCAATGAAACCCAGCTTGAAGCTGCTAGAGCGGGTGAAGGTCTGCCCGAATCAGGCGCTCACACGGTTGGTGCGCCGGATGGAGGCGAGGGGCTGCCGGGTGTAGGCTGGTCGACTGAAGGTGGAGATTTACGCATTGGTCACTTTCTGGGGCTGCACGCGCTACAAATTCTTCCGATTGTCGGTTTAGCCGTGCTGTGGCTGTTTGGCAACCGCTCAGAATGGCAGCAAGTCAGTTTGATTCACTTGGCGGCCGTGGGGTATTTGGGCATCATCGCCCTGCTTACTTGGCAGGCGTTCCGGGCTGAACCGCTGATTTACCCCAGCACACTGACCCTCACGGTCACCGGCATCTTTTTTGCCGCCCTTTTTGGTTTGGTTGGATTGGTTTTGGCCAGACCAATGTCCAGCTAATTTTATCCCTAGTAATTGAATGAAAAGTGAGGCGGGAAGCCTTCCCGCTTTACAAAATCTGGAGAAATCTTGTGGATTTAGAAAAAGAAATCAAACGGTTAAAAGACGAAGAGCAGGAAATTGAGTACCCAATGGTGACCAAAGAAACGGCAAACCGGCTGTCAATCAATATTAATCTTTGGCCCTTGATCCCGATTGTTTTAATCATTTCGGCCGTCAGCCTATTTGGCGGAGACGGAGAAAGCCGAAATATCTGGAACTTCTGGTGGCTGATTTTCTTCGTTAAACCGATGTTCTTTGGCTGGGGTAAAGGAAAACACCGGGGTAAATCTTGCAATAAAACAGACGGATACGTTTAACAGGAGACCGATTTCGTGCAAACAATATTGGCTCTTTGATAAATTCTGTGGTGCTTGC
>JBCCSO010000806.1:0-2787 GCA_039199965.1 Chloroflexota bacterium
GCTGAATGATGAAAAGGCTCGTGTTGGCTGCCTTTAGGCGGCTCCCTTTTTAGCCGGGATCTTTAGATCATCGGGCATTTATGCCAAGCAGTTAGAGAAATCCGTTGATCGTGTCAGAATAAAAGCCAAGGAAAACGATTTTAGTAGTAGATGATACCGACAGCCTGCGCATTATGGTCAAAAAATATTTGGCCGGAGAAGGATATCGCGTGGTTACTGCCAAGGACGGCCGGGAAGCTCTTTTTGTAGCCCGTGATGAAAAGCCTGATTTGATTGTATTGGACCTCATGATGCCAGAAATGGATGGGTATGACTTTATGCGCGTCTACGGCCGGGAGGCTGATACCCCCGTTATTATTCTGACCGCTAAAATGGAAGAAAGCGATAAGGTTTTGGGGCTTGAATTGGGCGCAGATGATTACGTCACCAAGCCTTTTGGGATGCGTGAGCTTACAGCCCGTGTGCGTGCCGTTCTACGCCGCTTTGAGAAAGCGGAATCAGGCGGCAGCAGCCAGAGCGTTTTACGAGCAGGTAAAATCATGCTCGATCCCAACAGCTACCTGTGCCAGCTCGACGGACAAACGGTTAATCTCACGCCGTCTGAATTTGAGCTGTTAGGCGTACTCATGCGCAATCCCGGCCGGGCATTTTCACGGGCTGACCTGCTCGATATGCTGCAGGGAACCTCTTTTGAAGGGTACGAGCGCACCATCGACGTTCACGTGCGGAACTTGCGCACCAAAATTGAGGATGACCCGTCTAACCCAATGTATGTAGAAACCGTTTACGGTGTTGGCTATCGCTTTGGCAAAATGTAATAGCTTGTCAAGTGTATAAACTAAACTTTTTTGAATCTAGGATTTCTTTGATTTATTGGATTAGAGACTTTGAATCGCATGAATCAGAATAATCCCAGATAGAATTTTATTTAAGTTACTTAATTTAAATACTTGTAGTAGCTGATAAGCTTGTAAGCTAATCAGCCAATCAGCTTTCATGTTCCGCTCCATTGCAGTTAAGCTCACAATCGCCTTTGTCTTGGTTTCATTAGCCGGAATTGTTCTCATGGGCTGGCTCGTTCAGACACAAACAGCACCACGCATTTCGGAATTTAATGACAGCAATCGCGAACGAATTGTGCTGGGAATTGCTGAGGATTGGTACGAGGACAACGGGAGTTGGGATGGATTTGAACAGGCTTTCTTCAGGTCTGGAGGTGGGAGTGGAGGTGGCCAGTTAAGCCGCGGTGTCCTGCTGGCAGACGAGAACTATAAGATTATCCACGGCCGCGGCGGCAATTATGACCCGGGAGACAAACTACGGTCTAATGATCAGGAGCGAGCCAATCCAATCACCAGCAACGGTCAGACAGTAGGCTACATCTATGTTCAGAGTAGAGGCAACCTCTCTTCAACCGCACAACAGGCGCTCAATGCGGCCGAAAATGTTTTTCTACGCCAGTTCCAGCAAGCAATCCTTTATGGTGCAGGAATCGCAATTCTGGTAGCTCTCATTGTGGGAGCGTTTCTAGCCGGACAGCTCGCCCGACCTATTCGCAAACTTACAAATGCCACTCAACAGCTTTCAAGCGGCAACTTGGGCCACCAAGTTGATGTTCGATCAAATGATGAAATTGGAAATCTTGCGCTTGCCTTCAACAAAATGAGTGCAGATTTGGCTGAGGGTGAACGCCTGCGCCAGCAAATGACGGCCGATATCGCCCATGATTTGCGCACCCCGCTGAGCGTTATTCTTGGCTACACAGAAGCATTAAGTGAGGGCAAGTTTGAAGGTGACCCAGAAATTTATGATGCGATGCATCAAGAAGCGCAGCATCTGAATCGGCTCATTGATGATTTGCGCACATTATCTTTGGCTGACGCAGGCAAATTGTCTTTGAGTAAAACGGTGGTCGGTGCAGACGAAGTTTTGCAGCAGTCTGTCAAAACGTGGCGGATGAAAGCTGCTGAAAAGGGCATTCAGCTTGTGGCCCTTACGCAGACACCCTTTGACTTAAACATTGATCCCGGCCGCTTTTCACAAATTATGAGCAACTTGATATCAAACGCGCTGCGTTACACCCCGGAAGGCGGTGAAATTCAGCTCAATGCATTTGAGGATGGTGCACAAGGCGTTTTCAAAATCTCAGATACAGGGAAAGGCATTCCGGCCGAGCAGCTACCGCATATTTTTGATCGCTTTTACAGAGCCAACACCGCTAGGCAAGTTAATCAGGGCCAATCGGGACTGGGGCTAGCGATTGTTAAATCGCTAGTTGAAGCACATGATGGGACCATCTCAGCAACCAGCCAAGAGGGCGTTGGCACAACCTTCACGATTAAACTACCTACTTCCTAAGTGAAAGCATCTTCTGATAAAAGTTAATCGACTCCGCTAGGATCAAGAACTATATCTTCCGGCAATGGGAATGGGTACTCTTTTTCCCATCGGATAACTGGGAAATAAAGAGCTGGTCTGATTTCAACTGCATCTTCGGATGTTGCCTTTGCCTCATCTGACACAGCTTCGACGTTACCAAGTGCATCAATGCCTATTACGCGAAACTCATACTGAACACTTGGGTCCGGTGGATTAAATACGATAGTTCTAGCAGCCGTGTTCTCTTCTAGCGTTGTCCACGCACTGCGAGAATTCAAGACTCGACTTTCAACAGTGTACCCTTCAATTCCAATGCCATCTCCGTCAGAACCATCGATACCAATCGTATAAATGCCCGCATCATCACGCGTGATCACCCGGATCGCAGTAGACGGCGGAACATCATCA
>JBCCSO010000807.1:0-2783 GCA_039199965.1 Chloroflexota bacterium
GGAGGCCTGGTCGGTCCAAACTTTGAGGCTGGGCGGGTCAAAATTGATTTAAATATTTAACTTTTAACTTAGGGCAATTTTCGAGTTTGTGCTCCAAAGCAAGCAGTGACAGATGTCATCTGTTTTGAAATATATGTAATTTAAACTCGGAGATGGTCTGGCGCAATCCCGTTAATATAAATGATCCACTGTTATGAAGTTTTTAGACTGCACGATGCCCTCTTGACTCCATATGAGTGGACATAGTTTTCATTTCGTCTTATTTTCTTAATCAGGTCATTAGAATATGTTTGCAGTGTTTGGATGATTTATTGCTTGAAAAAATGAAGACTTTGACGTAACCCCACTAAAGTGGACACGAATTTAAATCAGATTGTTCTTTTGAAATAGCCGCTTGCTCAAAAACGAGCGGACTTTGATAGCAAATCGCAGAATGCAGTAGCCTGCGATTATAAAAGGCTTCAATGAAATAAAAAATCGATGACATTGCTTGCTGTTGGGTATCAAAGCGATGAAAGTAAAGCCATTCAGCCTTTAGTGCGCCGAAAAAGCTTTCCATGGCCGCATTATACCCCCGGGGCAGCTACTCATAATAATTGGTCACCTTGCCAAAGCTAGGTAACGTCTTTTAATCAGCGAGTAGCTTTTGATAGTCATCACTGGTTTACTGAGACCCGCGATCTGAGTGATGAGTCAGTCCGTCATCTGGCTGCTGTTTTCGAAAAGCCATTTTTAAAGCACGTAAGGTCAACTCATTGGTCAATCGAGAACCCATCGCTCAGCCAACAACCATTCGGGAACAGGGGGCAACGATAACGGCAAGATAAAGCTATCCTTCACCAGTGCGAACGTAAGTAATATTAGCAACCCAAGCCTTGTTGGGGCAAGTTGACGAAATTGTTTGCCTCTAAGTTGATGTTGACGCATTAGTCGAGCGATTCTAAAGCGGCTGGCCTTTTGCCCAAGCGCTATCAAAGCTTGATAAATACGGCAATAGCCGTAAGTTTCCATCGATTCTTGATGGATTTTCTTTATTTCAACGAGCAATTTTGCATCTTCTTGCGACCGTTTCGATTCCGGCCGGTTTAGCCAAGCGTAATATCCGCTGGGTGAAACGTTGAGCTTTTTGCACATAAGTTGAACCTGAAACTCATCTCGATGTGCTTGAATGAACTCAAATCTCACCTTTTTGGTTGCGAGAAGATGCTGACTGCCTTTTTTAGGATGTCACGTTCTTGGGTTACAAGAGCTAGCTCTTTTTAAGCCGTTTGATTTCAGCCGCTTCGGCCGCGCCCCCATTGGCTTTAGCAGCGGCCTGTTTTTTAAAATAACTTTTCCGCTGAGATAGCTGGCCTTTTGCTAGACCAAGGTCGCTTTCAATATGAGCGGCCAATGGGATGCCCCTTGAGGGTACTTCTCACTCGATTCCCAAAGCTGTAGAGCTTCGAGTTTGAATTCTTTTGCGTATCGTTTTCGTGTTGTTGACATGAATCTTTCTCCAGTTCAAATGTATGTTGAATCTGATTTATTCTCATGTCCACTAAAACGGTGTAACGTCAATGCCTTGTGCACCTGCCAAAACGTATAAAAAAGCCGATTTCTGCTTGAAACCGGCTGCTGAATCCACTTTACACGTGAGCCAGCGTTTCACGAACTTCCAAACGAGCTGCCTGCACGGCCGGCATCGCACTGGCCAAGCTGGAGAGTGCGGCCACAACAATGAGCCAAATCACCACGCCCTGAACTGAAAAGCTGTGAGCCAGCGGGCTGCCCATCAGCAGATCGCCAATGCTGTTGCCCAGTGCTTGGCCAATAGGGTAGGAGAGAAACGCGCCCAAGAACCAGCTGATCAAACCGATGACTAGGCCTTCAATCACAACGATGCTTAAAATCATGCGGGTGTCTGCCCCGATGGAGCGCATCACCCCAATCTCTCGAATGCGCTCCATGACGTTCATGCCCATCGTTCCTACGAGGCCGAAGCCACCAACGGCCGTAATTAAAACAGACATTACGGTGAGTAACATTGTGACAATACCAAACTGGAAGCGCAATCCATCCAGATCGTTTTCTACGGTGGTGACGCTGCTCACAGATATGCCAAAGGCGCGCAGATCTGTGTCAACGGCCGCTGCCAGTTCTGCTGAGGATACACCGGGTGCTGCAGTCATCACAATTTGAGATGCTTTGCCGACCCGGCCATAGTTGCGCGAGTACATTTCATACGGGACGTAGGCTACAGGACCGCGCAGCTGTCCTTTTGAAACCCCAACAATCGTCCAAGCATCCTTTTTACCATGTAGGTTTAGCGTGATGGTGCCACCCACTTCCAGATCTGGATTAAATTCTAGAACCTTCGTATTCAGCACAATTTGGCGGCTGTCAGGCCGGTTAAACCACACGCCTTCTGTCATGACCGGTTGAGCCATGCTGCTGTCAACTGGAATCGCAGATATACCGATGGTGATGCCCTCTGTTCCGTCTGTTTTGACGATCCGTGCCCCACTGTTTTCCCATCCCTCTAAAGCTTCAAGCTCTGGCAGATCAGCCAGCTTTTTCTCAAGAATTGAGGTGCGTAATGGGCTGTTCAACTGAACTTGAACATCATGGTTGTAAAAATTGATGGCTTCATCAAGCGTATTGGCCGTTGAAAGCTGAAGAGTTGATACCGCCATAAAGATAGCGCTACCTAGGGTGAGCGCGATGAGGGTGAATATCAACCGGCCGCGACGTCTGAAGGTGTTTTGGAGTGAGATAATAATTGGGCGAGACAAGTTCATCCA
>JBCCSO010000808.1:0-2753 GCA_039199965.1 Chloroflexota bacterium
AAAAGATAAGCGATCATAAAAATGAGTTCTGAGTGGCAAAAAAAAAGACTGGTTTCCGGAATAAAACAACCCGGTTGCCAGTCTTCATCTAACAGACGAAGTAGAAAATCTATTCGTCGAGTCCAAGCAGCTTACGACCCTTCTTAGTGGTCACAGCACGGCGCAAACGATGTGGAATCTTCATGTCATCTGCGTCTGAACATTCAAATAATTGAATTTTGCGCAAGCTATCGTGTGTACGACGACGGTCGCGACGGGCTTTTGAAATTTTTCTTTTGGGTAACGCACCCATAATCGTATCCTCTCTGCTTGTCTAGTGTTTTGCTTTTCTATCTAAAATGATGGAACTAGTCTTAAACACTCTTGCTACGCTGTTCTGAAACTTATTCCAATTATTAAGTCAAACGTAGCACTAGCAGCTGCTAAATCTGTTTTTATTTTGATAGCCGTGGCCATTTCTGCTCACAGCGACTTGAAATTATAGCTATTCACGGGTGTGTGTCAAGATATCTTTCGGACTTTTGCACACGCCTTTTGAGCCAATCTGTTAGCACCCAATTTGTGATGCTGGCCCCGCAGCATTTCCATTGGATAATCTGGCTATGAAGATAACGGATAAACAGGTTAAAGCAGATGCATTTGAGCCACCGTTTTGGGCAAGGGGCCCGCACGCTCAGACTGTTTTTGCCAACAAGATGCGCCGTACGGACGGCGTTGAGCTGCAGCGTGAAAAGTTTGACACGCCGGATGGGGATTTTCTGGCCATCGACCACGCGCTGCCTAAAATGCATGCTGAAATTCCGGCCGACGCACCTTTACTGCTTTGCCTGCATGGTTTAGAGGGATCGGCCGAAAGTGTGTACATGCTTGAAACCTATCGACAAGCGCTCGCGGTTGGGTTCCGGCCGATTGGTATGAATTATCGCACGTGCGGTGGGGAGATGAACCTAACGTGGCGTATGTACAATGCTGGGGCTACAGATGATATTGAGCTGGTCGTACAGCACATCCTTAAAAAATATCCGCAAGCACCTGCTCTAACGATGGTTGGTTTTTCACTGGGCGGCAATATGCTGGTTAAGTATTTAGGGGAAGGGCGTACGCTACCCGCAAAATTGGCCGCTACGGTCGCCATTTCTCCTCCATTTGATATGAATAAAGGCATCAAGCAGCTGCTTCACGGGATGGGGTGGCTCTATGGCTACCGGTTTCTGCGCACGCTTAAAGCCAAAACAAAAATGAAGGAGCACTTGGTAGCAGATCGAGTCGATGTGGCGGCCTGCTACGCAGCCAAGAATCTGTTGGAATTTGACGATGTGGGAACGTCGCAGCTGTACGGCTACCGAGACGCGGCCGATTACTATACCCAAAACGGTTGCCATCAGTTTTTGGGGGCTGTAAGCGTGCCAACGCTCCTAATTCGTTCGATAGACGATCCGTTTATGGACTCCACTGACATTCCATTCAAAACCATTGAGCAAAACAGATATTTAAGTGCTGAAATTACACAAAAAGGGGGGCATGTGGGCTTTATGACGGCCGGCCGTCAATTCTGGGCGGAAAAAGCGGCCGTCCATTATTTAGACCGTTATATTGGAAAATAGGCAAAAAAAAGCCCGACTCAACGGCCGGGCTTTCCAAAATTTAGTTTACTGGATCTTAAATCACAACCCAGTACAAAATTGAGCCGAAGACCGCAATCGTAGAGACAAAAGACCCAATCATGACGTAGCCTAGTACTGGTGGCCCTTCTGGGCGGGTGCCATATTCAAAGTTTTCCATTTTTAAATCCCCCCGGATTCATTTTTGCTACTTCACCTCCTTTGGTGAAGCGACAAAACAGGTCGTTCCATTCATTTTCCGAAACGTTATCTTAGTAAAAGTGCAATGTGATAAATGATGAATTGCATAAGGTTTGCACAATTTAATCGATAATCGAATGTTTGGAAATGGTTAAGAATAGGAAAAAAGTCACTAATCTCGAATTCATTTTGGATTTTGATTCAACTTTGTGAAACGTGCAAACTTAACGGATTCTTCATCTTTACATAAGCGTAGTGACCATGATAAAACGTTGTTTTGTTCACCTTAAACAAGGGTGCAGGCTTTGGTAAAAAAATCTTTATAAACGGCGAGAGTGGCTTGGCTACGGCAGATTGAACTCAATGGTTGACTTGGTCGCGTCGCTGATAAGCTGTTGGAGCACCGGCTTGTTGAATGAGGTGCGAATGGGCTCAGCCGCGGCCGGATTGAGATCTGTGATATCCATCAATAAAAAGCCCACGTCAGCTTCATCTCCAGCCTGTAGGCCGGTAAAGGCTGCCTCAATTTGATTTATTTTTTCGATGACTGTTGCAAAGTGCTGTGGCTGAACAACCTGCATGATGCTACCCATGAGAAGTGCCAGTTCCGCTTTGACGACGGGATCTATAGTTCCAGAGTTTGTTGCTGGATTGGTAGTTGACGAGCTATCGGTCTCGTCATTGGAGTGGACGATAACTTTGTCTCCCCCGATAAATTCTCCAGCTACATTGATATCACCGTGAACGACGGTGCTATCGTTGGCGGTGATATTAACGACCTCTTTGACAATAACACGCTCAACCTCGTTTGTAAGTGAAGCTCTCTCAGTCACATCGGCCGTCCCTTTGAACAGCACTTGGCTTTGCTTACTGCGCATGTAAAGGGCTTGAATTCCCCAATCTCGCCCGTTTGGGTCAGCATTGAAGGCTGCTTTGCGTCCGGCCGCAACC
>JBCCSO010000809.1:0-2750 GCA_039199965.1 Chloroflexota bacterium
CGATCTTTTTAGCCACGGCGTACCGCACATCTGGGTCTTCAGAGATGCCGGTTTCATCATTTGAGATGCCGATAACGGCACAGTCATACTTTTTAACCAATGGGAGCACCCGCTCCATCTGCTCGTCTTCACCCGTTACCGAATTTAAAATCGGGCGACCTTCACAAGCCTCTAGACCCTTCTCTAGCGCCTCAATAATCGAGGAGTCGATGCAGATAGGCACATCCACTAGGGACTGGACTAATTTGATAGTATCTGCCAAAATTTGCGGCTCATCTGCCAGAGGAATGCCCGCGTTCACGTCTAGGACGTGAGCCCCCTTCTCCACCTGCTGAATCGCGTCACGCTCAACCCGGCTGAAATCTCCGGCTGCCATTTCGCGCGCCAGCAATTTTCGGCCGGTTGGATTAATACGTTCACCAATAATGCAAAATGGATGGTCTGGTCCTATCTTTACAATTTTGGTTTTTGATTCGATAACTGTTTCAAAACTCATGATTATTCCTTGGATTGCGCCTTGTTATTAGGCGGGTTTAGCGGCAGCTTCTGAGATTGCTGGAACAGCTGGCCACAGCCACAATCCTGCCTCTGTGATGGTATCAAGTGCTGGATGCGCTTTTAATCTCCATCAACCGCTGGGTAAACTCAACGCAGATACTCTTTTTCTTCTACCTTATGCCCTCATATCCTTGTTACAAATACCCGTTCAACAAGTGAAGCTTTCGCACTGGTCTTGCAAATGGAGAGAAGTTACGGCGATTCTCAATTCTGAAGGAATTCCTTCTTAAGCGGCCTCAGCCAGAACAGCTTGGCGCCATTGTTCAGTATTTGCGACTTGGTTGAATGTAAAGACGTGGAGTCCACCGATGTTGAGCTCTTCAAGTTCATCGACCATCGGCTCGAGAATATCGTCAGGGTCATATGAACCGGGCGCAAGGAGCTTCAGAACAGCGGTACGATTTTTCTTTAGGAAGCGCAGAGACGCACCCACACCTAGGCGCGCCCCCATTGTCATCAGCTTGGTGCGGTCAACAACTCCGGGAATTCCAAGATGTACCGGCAGAGTGAGACCTGCTTCCCGCTCAGACCGCAGCCATGAAGTCATCAGATCGGTATCAAAACACATCTGTGTACTGGCCCAGCCATCTACGCCCGCTTCAGCTAGCAGTGCCTGCTTGGCATGGAGCTGCTCATGGCATATCTCACTGCTGATCAAGGCGTGCCCGTCTGGGTATGCGGTAATGCCCACGCTTGTCAAACCGTGATCCATTGATAGCAAATCAGTTAAAAATGCATGGGCACCCTCGTACGGTCCGGCCGGTGTTTCTGCATCGCCAGCCACGCAGAAAAGCGTCTCGTACCCCTCGGTACGCATCCACTTTGCCAGCGAGGCAACGTGTTCAGGTCCTTCCACAAGCCGAGCAGCAATGTGCGGAATGGGCCGATGTCCAGCATCACGAACGCGATCCGTTAAAGCCATTGTTGCGTCTAGACCTTTGACAGGTGAAGCCGTTACAGAGACTTTACTATTTGGTGGGAGCGCTGCAATACCCTTCTCAACCGATTTTAGGGGAATCAGTTCGAAGGTCATTGTATCTACCAACTGACGGCGATATTGCATCGCAGGTGAGTCGGTGACGGTCTTGGTATTTTTGGTAAAGAGTGCCATAAATTGCGTTCCTTTATTCTCATCGACCAAATCGGTCAATATTCAAGATTGGTGAAGTGGGTTAAAAAGAGAAGGAGGATGTTTATGGCTAGTGTCTCGCAAGCAATGCTACTGTTCCAAACACATATCACTCATCGCAACACAATCAACTTTATTTTTGGGTTGATGATGGACGGTGCAGTGTCAGCCCTAACCAGCGGTTAAACCGCTGGGTGCCGGACCGTTTGATCATCGGATCAAATGTATTGGACAGTCTTTTAGTTGGGCCGTAGGCTCGTTCTAAAGTGCGAGGCCGGTCGCGTAACCAACTTCCTAAACTCATCTTTTCTTTTTTAAAAGGCAGAGAGTGAAGAAAGTTATTCCCAAATTTATTTGGGCTCAGATATTAAATCTATGAATTCACTCACTACCGCTAACGGGCTCTGCGTCTACGACGACGGCCGCCACCGGCTGCAGCTAGTTCTCCGGCCGTAGGTTCTTCAATCTTGATCCCACGTGCGTTGATAACCAGCTCGCCAATGTCAGCTTCCAAAGCCTGTTTCATTGCCACAATGTGTTCTGGCGCAGTGCCGCAACATCCGCCAATAATGGATGCGCCTAGTGCGCGAACACGCTGTGAGTATTCAGCCATCGCCTCTGGTGTGCCATCGTATTTCAACTCATTGTTGACCCACTGGGGCATACCCGCGTTTGACTTAACGATAATTTTTGCCTCTGGTACGGCTTGGTGCATGAGCTGCACAACCATCTCGATGTCTTCAAAACCGTTACCGCAGTTAGCGCCGAATGCAAACAAGTCCCATTCGTGCATGGTACGCGCCGCTGCTTGAGGGGTAACCCCCATCATGGTGCGTCCATTTGTATCAAAAGACATCGTAGCGCAAATCGGCCGGTCAGAAACCTGACGGATACCTTCAACGGCCGCTCTGACCTCATCTAGATCGCTCATGGTTTCGATCCAGAAGATATCAGCACCGCCATCGTGCAAACCTTTTGCTTGAATTGCAAAAGACTCAACCGCTTCTTCATAGCTCATCTCACCCATCGGCTGCAGGATTTCGCCTGTGGGTCCAATTGAACC
>JBCCSO010000810.1:0-2746 GCA_039199965.1 Chloroflexota bacterium
CTTGAAATTGCAAATGGACAGTTCCACATCTTCCACGGTAAAGCGGTTATCTTTGCTACCGGTGGCTGGGGACGCTGCTGGGAAGTGACTTCAAACGCACATTCACTGACAGGCGATGGCGCTGCTCTGTGTTTGCGCCGTGGGATTCCGCTGGAAGATATGGAGTTTTATCAGTTCCATCCAACTGGAATTTTCAAACTGGGCATCTTGATCACTGAAGGTGTCCGGGGTGAAGGTGGGGTCTTGATTAATAGCGAAGGCGAACGTTTCATGGAGAAGTACGCGCCCAGCATCAAAGACTTAGCCTCACGTGATGTGGTAAGCCGCGCTATCTTTTTGGAAACGAAAGCGGGACGTGGTATTGGTGGACAGAACTATGTCCACTTGGACGTGACCCCTGACACAGTTAATCACTACTTCAAACAAGATGGTTACACTGACCGTCATATTGATAAAGAATATATTGAAGCGAAACTGCCTGACATTGCGGACTTCACCAAAACTTACTTGGGTGTTGACCCAACCGTTGATCCGATGCCGGTTCAACCAACAGCACACTACGCGATGGGTGGAATTCCAACCAATGTTGAAACGGAAGTCCTCTTGGACAATGACAACATCATTACTGGTCTGTATGCGGCCGGTGAGTGTGCGTGTGTGTCTGTCCACGGCGCGAATCGCTTGGGAACCAACTCGCTGGTTGACTTGATTGTATTCGGCCGTCGGGCCGGTATGCGCGTTGCGGAATTCTGCAAAGACGCTGATTTGTTGCCGCTGCCGGAAAATTCTGCAGATGAGGTGATAGCTGAGTTTGAGCGTATTCGTAACAACACTGGTTCACTCAAGCACAACGATATCCGTAAACAAATGCAGGTATCCATGACTGAAAATGTAGGTGTGTTCCGCATTCAGGAAAACATGGATCAGGCTGTTGTAGATATGGCTGACCTCAAGCAAAAATTTGTTGATGAGATGTCAATCGATGACAAGGGCACCCTGTTCAATACCGACATTCTCGAAGCGTGGGAACTTGGCTGTTTGCTTGACTTGGCAGAAGTTACCGCTGTTTCGGCCGCAGCTCGGAAAGAAAGCCGCGGTGGACACGCTCGCGACGACTATCCAGAACGTGACGACGAAAATTGGCTGGCGCACACCATGTGCTATTTGGAAGATGATGGCAGTCTAAGACTCGATTACAAGACCGTAAACATCGGCCGGTACGAGCCAAAGCCACGCGTTTACTAAACATCAATTTGAACGAATAACCTGACAGGTCCTCAAGACCTGTCAGGCTTAGAAAATTAGTGCAGAAGACCGAGAGAGAAATTTAGTTATGAAAGCATCTTTGCGTGTAAAACGCTATAACCCAGAGAGCGGTCAAAAACCATATTGGGGCAATTACGACCTAGACGGCGTTAGCCCCAATGATTCGGTACTGGACCTCTTGCACCGGATCAAATGGGAACAAGATGGATCTTTGACTTTGCGCCGCTCATGTGCCCACGGTGTTTGCGGATCTGACGCAATGCGAATTAACGGGGCTAACGCGTTGGCTTGCAAAACGCTGATAGCACGTTTGGGATCAGGAGACTCAGTCAGGATTCAGGTTGAACCGATTTTGGGGCTGCCCATCGTGAAAGACTTGGTTGTTGATATGGAACCGTTTATGGAGCACTATCGCTCTGTTATGCCGTTCTTTATCACCCATGAAGATTTGCCAGAGGATGGCCGTGAGCGACATCAGACTATTGAAGATCGGGCTCGTTTTGACGATACCACCAAGTGTATTTTGTGCGCAGCATGCACCACTTCATGTCCAAGCTTCTGGGCAAACGGTAAGTACGTCGGCCCGGCCGCCATCGTTCAGGCGCATCGCTTTATCTTTGACAGCCGTGATACCGGTGCGGAAGAGCGGCTGAATATTGTGAACGAGCAGTTTGGTGTTTGGCGCTGCCGCACGGCATTCAACTGCACCAATGCTTGCCCGCGTGAGATTGAGGTAACAAAGGCGATTGCTGAAGTGAAGATGGCAATCACCTCTGGTGTGATTTAATTCCTAAAATACGAATTACTTTTGAAAAATTAAAGCAGTGGCTCCGGCCGCTGCTTTTTTATTTCCCCATTCAATTGGTTGTACAATCCATTTTGGGCCGAGAAAGATTGGCAGCCCTGCACAGACTCAAACCCAATCAATTTGCTAAACTGTACCTGTATTGAGGGATGGCATATCGCCTTCCTGATTGAAATTGCACAACCGAAAGGAAATTTAAAATGACCATTAAAACCCACACACTCATTATCGGGGCGGGCATTGTCGGCTGCTCAACCGCTTATTACTTGGCAAAATTTGGTGTTAAAGATGTGCTTGTCATCGATAAAGGGCCGCTGTTTGACAACGATGGGTCTACCTCACACGCACCTGGCGGCGTGAACCCGCTGAGCAATAACACCAGCATGCAACAGCTGGCCTCAGGGTCGGTTGATCTGTATGAGACGCTGCCCAAGTGGAAAGAGGGACGGAACCCCCTGTACATGGTGGGTGGGTTAGATGTGGCTCGCACAGATCAACGGATTAATGAAGTGAAGCGACTTGCCACTTCGGCCAAAGGGTTTGGGCTAGAGGCCCACATTGTGGGGCAAAAAGAGATCGAAGAGCTGTTTCCGCTGATTGATGGGAGTCAGTTTAAGCTGGGGCTGTTTACTCCGCGTAAGCCGGTTGTGGCGGGGCCGCATGTGTGCGGATCAC
>JBCCSO010000811.1:0-2746 GCA_039199965.1 Chloroflexota bacterium
CCCGCAACAAGCCATTTTGATGGCGGGTCCCACTGCATGTTTGTTCCAGTTGTGGGTGGATGCAGTTGCTCAAGATGCCAAGTGTCTTTTTCTGGGCCGGGTTTGCTCAACCAGCGGTGATCGTTTTCGCAGACCCAAATTTCTTCTTTTAGTTGGTTTGGTTTTTGGCGACTGGACATAAAAGTTCTCCTGAAAACCTTTGCTAGAAATAGTTTTGAACTGGGTTTTGGCCAGTTTTACTTAGTTAAATCATCTGGGTAGAGTGGGTGAAGCACAGGCAAGGTAAGGGTAATCCTAGCATTGGCATCGGCCGAAATTCAGTTTCCTTGCGAAATCTACAGTGTTTAACCCCTGTTCAAGACAGGTGTTCAGGATGAAAGAAAATAGTTGTATTTGGTCAAATTTCACTTTTGCCAATTGCTAAGATGGAAATTGGAGCTGGTTAATTTGCTCAAGCCAAGATTGACTATTGACATTATCTTTAGAAAGATATATCTTAATTTCTCAAAAAATAAAGAAATTAAGATATGAAAGATTTTTTAACATCTACTCGTACCGGATTTTCCGGCTTTGCCATCGTTTGGATTGGCCAATTGGTATCACTTGTTAGCACAGGTGTGACCCGCTTTGCCCTCACCATTTGGGTCTATCAACAGACACAATCAGCCACTGCCCTTGCCCTCGTGGCATTTTTCGCTTTTGCACCGCTGGTCATCATGAGTCCTATTGCTGGGGCTCTGGTTGATCGTTGGAATCGCAAGCTGGTTCTCATGCTAAGCGATTTAGGCGCTGGTTTAGCGACCATCTTTTTGTTGATCATGTTCTCAACCGGTAATCTACAGTTGTGGCACGTGTATGTGGCGGGAGCGATTGCCAGTACGTTTGAGTCGTTTCAGTTCCCCGCATTTTCGGCCGCTACGACGCTCATGCTCAACAAGGAGCAGTTCGGCCGGGCCAGCGGTATGTTGAGCACGGCTAATGCAGCATCACGAGTAGTGGCTCCAATTTTGGGCGGATTGCTATTGCCCTTAATCGGCTTGAACGGCATCTTTGCGATAGACATTGTTACATTCTCCTTTGCGCTGCTGTGTATTGCGCTGGTTGCCATCCCTCAACCCGAAATCAGCCAAGAAGTGAACGAATCTAGTTTTTGGGCGGATACCCTATTTGGCTTTAAATACATTTACGAACGCCCGAGCTTACTCGGTATGCAAATTGCATTTTCAAGTTTCAACTTAATTGGCACATTCAGCATTGTTTTGTTGGCCCCTTACGTGTTGGCCCGCACCGCCGGTAGTGAGATCATGCTGGGCACAGTGCAGTCGGCCGCCGGTATAGGGGCTTTGTCTGGCGGCATTCTTATGAGCATGTGGGGTGGCCCCCAGCGACGCGCAAACGGGGTGTTTTTGGGGATGGCATTTGCTGCCCTATTTGGCACAGTGCTACTGGGTTTGGGCCGCAGCATCAACATATGGGCGATTGCTGCCTTTGCCAATTTATTTGCGATTCCCGTTATGAACGGCTCCAATCAGGCGATTTGGCAGAGCAAAGTCCCGCCGCACCTCCAGGGGCGCGTGTTTGCAACCCGCCGCCTGATTGCTCAAATTACCCTTCCCATGGCGATGCTGATCTCCGGTGTATTGGCTGACAATGTGTTTGAACCAGCCCTTCAGCCTGACGGGGCTTTGGCACCTGCGTTTGGCTGGCTCGTCGGCACAGGGGATGGGGCAGGAATCGGGCTGATCTTGGTCGGTGCTGGTATACTTTCGGTCATTGCGGCGCTATCTTGCTATGCGTTTCCCGTTGTGCGGGATATTGAAGATTTGCTACCCGATTATGATGAAGTTCCGGCTTCTGCTTAAATTTTTCTATGTTGATTCCCCCCAAACCGGTTGACGCGGCCGTGGTCCATGATCCGCTAATGACTCAGCTAATAAGTCTGGTTATTTTAGGCTCGCATGATAAGTTGAACGGGCTCAGCGAGTGGGCCATTGGAACGGCCGATCAGATGAGCCGATCTGAGCATGCGAATCAAGGCATTGTTCGCTGGCTAAATCTAGATGGATTTATTAACTTAATTCCCCAAGATGCTTCCCCCGCTTCGGTGCCAGAATTTATGGAGATTATTGAGGCTATTCCGGCCGAAGCGCTGCGAGATCAACTGCTGTTCAACAACATAAATGCGGTTCATTTTGCAGTGGGTTCAGACTATTGGTTAGTGCCTGTTTCAGAGCCTAAAAGATTACTGGCTGACTATGTTGCTTTCAAGAACTTCTATCAAGAGCTGACCAAAACCAAATATGATGTCTATGACGTGGTTGACGTAAAGTTTGTTTTTGATCGCTTGAATGACCCTGAAACTTTTAAGCGCGAGCTAATTTCACATTTTAATATGCTATGGCATCGGTTTTTGGAGCGAGAATGGCGTAAGGTTGAACCAGAAGTTCAGCAGTGTGCTGAAGCCTTCCAGTCGATTCGGCTAACAGATGTGACGATGCTTGAATCGATTGAAGCGGTGACCGGCCGGGATATCCGGGCAGCATTTCGACTAGATAAGCTTCTTGAATTTGAGAAGGTACGATTTGTGCCGCACGTCCACAGTGGACCCTATGTAATCTGGTTCGGCCGTGGGGATACGCTCATCATTGCTTTCCCATTGAGAGAGCTGGTTGCTAGTGCGCCCTCTTTTGATAAAGCTACGTTTGTGAACCGGAGTAAAGCCCTCGCTGATGAAAACCGTGTGGCG
>JBCCSO010000812.1:0-2741 GCA_039199965.1 Chloroflexota bacterium
CGGTTGACGAGGCCAACGAACGCCATGCTCATTCGATCAGATTCAATTGTGTCAACCGGCTCACCTTCAAAGCTTTTGCCGTTGAAATAGCTGATGTTAACGCCGTCTGCACCGCTTGCCGTTTTGATCTGGCGGGCATCGATTAGAGGCAGCATGCGCAAGCTGTTTGCCCCCATTTCATACTGTAATTCAAATTCCCCGCCCAAATTTGCCTGAATCCCTTCAAGCGGAGTAATAATGTAGTGGGCTGGGACGATGGCACTGCCACCACCCATCACGCCGGGCCAGCGGGCGTTGCCGCCAATCACGGCGATGGTGCCAACCTTGTCACTGCTGAGCGGAAGCAAGTCACCTTCGTTCTTGAGCAAAACAATCGATTCAGTAGCCGCTTGCCGAAGAATTTCTCTGTGCTCCGGCCGATCATCAGCCGTTTCTGGCTGCATCTCCGGATTTTCAAATTTGCCCGCTTTCTCTAGGGTGTTTAGCAAACGGAGCACTTTGTCATCAACTTCTGCTTCGTCTAGGCGTCCAGCGGCCGCTTCACCGTGCAGCGCGTTTGCCCAGCGGGCCGGGCCGGGCATTTCAAGGTCTAATCCACCGGTCCCAATTTGAGGCGAATAGGTGCCAAACCAGTCAGACATAACAATGCCGTCAAAGCCCCATTCATCTTTCAAAATGTCTTTGAGTAAGGTGCTGTTTTCGCTGCACCATGTGCCGTTGACTTTGTTGTAACCGGACATGATCGCCCACGCATTAGCTTCTTTGACGGCCGCCTTGAACGCTGGTAGGTAAATCTCACGCAGCGCTCGTTCATCGACAACGCTGTTCATCGTGTAACGTTCGTGCTCAGAGTCATTGGCTACGAAGTGCTTGGGGCACGCCCCTATGCCTCCAGCCTGTAGCCCTTTGATGTAGCTGACAGTTAAGCGGCTGGAGAGCCACGGATCTTCAGAATAGCATTCAAAATTCCGGCCGTTTAAAGTAGAACGATGGACGTTGATGGTGGGGGCAAGCAGAATGCTGGCTCCTTTCGTTTTGGCTTCATCAGCCAGAACTCCACCTAGCTGTTCAACTAAATCTGGGTTCCATGTGGCACCGATGGCGATGCCTACGGGCAAACAGGCGGCCGATGGCCCCATGCCAAAATCACCACCGCGCGCGCCGTTAGGTCCGTCAGTGACTTTCATGGCTGGGATATTGAGTCGTTCGTTGGGAACAGTCGCCCAGAAATCGGCCCCGGCCAGCATGGCGATTTTTTCTTCCAAGGTCATTTGTGACAGAATGGCTTCTGTGCGTTCACTCATATGAGCCTCTATATTTTTGTATGATGTTGTAGTCTATTTTGGAATTTATCGGTCTGCCAACCTAAGTCGATTATAAAGAGTTGGAAGTTGAGTGACAAGACTTTTTCTGGATTTTGATTTATGAATGAAGAAAAATTAGCTTAAATCGTGTGCAATAATTTTGATTTGGAGATCGACACTTTAACAAGTATCTCACCGGGTGCCGATATTAATTCAACCATTTGTGAGGCCCATGACTCAAACGGAGAAAAGTGTTTTGTAAAGTTACGGACGGGCAATTTTAATTGACTGACTGTTGAGCTCTCTGGAGCTATTTTGAACTTGGCCAGACCATTGAGGCAGCGTGTAGAACTGGAGAAAAATTTTGATCAAGCGAATTATTTTTGCAATTGTGTTACTGCTTTTTGGCTGTACTCAGGCACCACAAGCGCCAATTGAAGAAGAGGAAACTGTTATGGAAACATCAACTCCAGCACCGACCCCGGAGGAGTTTAAAGTAGTGGCATACGTGACCACCAATGTGATGGCTGAAACGATCCCGTATGAAAAACTGACACATATCAACTACTCGTTTTTGATTCCAAATGATGACGGGACATTTGCTAATCTGATTAACGGATGGAAGCTCAAAAATATCGTTGAAGAGGCGCGCAAACATGACGTGCAGGTTTTGATTTCGGTTGGAGGATGGGGCTGGGACCAAGAATTTGAGACGATGGCGGCCGATGATGCGACCCGTGCGCTATTTGTCGAAAACTTGAAGGCGGTCGTGGATGAGTATCAGCTAGATGGTGCTGATGTGGACTGGGAGTATCCAAAAGCGGGAGAATCGGCCGAAAACTATCTCAAGCTGATGCAAGAGATTGATGCTGCCATGCCGGATAAGCTGATTACAACGGCTGTTGTCAGCCACGGCTCCAACGCAGAAGGGGTGCCTGATGAAACTTTTGAGATTTTTGATTTTGTGAACGTCATGACCTATGATGATGTGAATCACGGATCGATGGAACAGTTCGACACGGGGCTAAATTACTGGCTTGAGCGCGGCCTTTCCCCCCAAAAACTAGTGATCGGACTGCCATTTTATTCCCGGCCAAGCGGCATTCCGTACAGCAAAATTGTTGAACAAGACCCAGAGGCGGCTTTCCTCGATCTCGTGAATCTCAACGGAACCAAAGAAAAATATAATGGGATCCCGACCATCCAGCAGAAAACGGAGCGTGCCTTAAACGAGGTAGGCGGGGTGATGTTTTGGACCCTTGATTACGATGCGCCGGGAGAGCTGTCGCTGTTGGGTGCCATCGATCAATCAGTGAAAAGTAGAAAGTGAGAAGTAGGAAGCGGCGTTTGTCCTAGTCCAATGGAATTGGGCCTGCATCCTGCTCAAAAAACCATGTTAAATGTATGTTACAAGTGCGGGATGTACCGCGCTGATAA
>JBCCSO010000813.1:0-2736 GCA_039199965.1 Chloroflexota bacterium
AGCAGAACTCTGGCAAGAACTTGCCGCCAATTTTTCCCTGATCGCAGAAGAAAAAGAAATACGATTTACGGTAGGGTCAATGTCTAGGTTGCCTATCATTCAGGCTGATCCCGGCCGACTGCGCCAAGTGTTTAGCAATCTCCTCGCGAATGCGATCCGTCACACCCCACCTGATGGCGAGATCGCTGTGTCTAGCTCAATAGACGGGGAGCAAATAGCTATTTCTATTCAGGACAGCGGTGAGGGCATTGTGCCAGAACAGCTCCCCCACCTCTTTGATCGCTTTTACCGTACAGACTCATCGCGCACGCGCGTCACAGGCGGTAGCGGGTTAGGGCTAGCCATTGTGAAGGCACTGATTGAATTACATCAGGGCGAAGTTTCGGCCGATTCGGCCGGTTTAAATAAGGGGAGCACGTTCACAGTCAAATTACCAATTGTGCCAATAAATC
This sequence comes from Chloroflexota bacterium, assembly GCA_039199965.1. Taxonomy (GTDB): domain Bacteria; phylum Chloroflexota; class Anaerolineae; order Promineifilales; family Promineifilaceae; genus WTJY01. The sequence continues at coordinate 453 of JBCCSO010000813.1, forward strand.
AAGCAAACCAAGACCATTAGGAAAACCATGAAACATACCAACTTTATTTTACTGTTCATATTCATTTTTCTGTCAGCTTGTGGCAGCAACAACGGGGCGCGCAACACGCTCCAATCGGCACAAAACCCACTACGAATTCCACAACTCATAGACGCTAAAGAAAATCCAGAAATTGAGGTTGTTCTGCAAAAAGGAGCGCATGAATTCTATGCAGGCATTCCGAGTGAAACGATGGGATTTAACGGTGACTATCTTGGCCCCGCTATCCGGCTGTATGACGGCATGGACACCACCATCACGTTTACCAACAACATCGGTGAGCCAACCACAGTACATGGACACGGCCTGCACGTCGATGGGGTACTCGATGGCGGGCCACAGTCACGTATTGAAGCGGGCGAAAGCTGGTCCATCACCGTTCCAATTGAGCAAGAGGCAGGCACAAGCTGGTTTCATCCGCACTTAATGGGGACATCGGCCCATCATGTGCATGCGGGGCTGGCGGGCGTTTATCTTGTTGAGGATGAAAACTCTCAGGCCCTTAATTTGCCAAAAGAATATGGGGTCAATGACATTCCACTAGTCGTGCAAGATCGATCGTTTACCAATGGTAAGATGAACCATTATGCACCCACAGATCAAGAAGTTCTAGATGGCCTGCGCGAAGACACCTTGGTTATCAATGGAACAGTTGATGCCTATCACAATGTGCCTCAGGGTTGGGTAAGGCTGCGACTCGTAAACGGTTCAAATGCACGTTTTTACCGCTTCCGCTTAGCGGACAATGCTCCATTCTATAAAATTGCGACTGAAGGTGGGTTTTTAAATCAGCCGGTCGAGATTGAATCGCTTGACATGTCATCCGGCGAGCGGAATGAGGTCATGATTGACTTATCTAACAGTGAAAACGCCACGTTTGTGGCCGATTTGCTCCCGGCCGATCCTGAAGACAACGGCCGCTTTAGCCAAAACCTGCCTGTTGCAAGCGTCGTTGAACTTCGGGTTGACCCATCGCTACAAGCATCTGGGGAGTTACCCAATAAGCTAAATGACATCGTGTTTTATGATCCGGCCGATGCCCTTACGGTTAGGGAGTTTGACCTAAACATGGAGGTGCGCGGTGGCAGCAGAGAAAATATGGATTTATTTGCTGTCAATGGGCAGCCGATGAACATGATGAATATCAACGAGCGGATTTCAATGGGGCAACTTGAGATTTGGCGCATCACGGGTGAGCGGATGCCGCATCCATTCCATATGCACGGAGCATCATTTCAGATTTTGACCCTCAACGGAGAACCGGTGACAGAGGCAGATAAAGGGTGGAAAGACACCGTCATTGTGGGAGATCAGGTTACAGAAATCATTATACGCTTTGACCGCCTAGCTACAGATGCCACTCCCTTCATGTTTCACTGCCACATCATGGAACATGAAGATTACGGGATGATGGGACAATTCACAGTAATGTCAGAATAAAACAGCAGCTTGATGTAAAATTAAGCGTAATAACTAAGGTTTAATACCTTCAAAGCAAAGCGGCACTACTTCCAAGGGCACTCCACAATTGTCCCAGCTTGATTGGCTGTTCCTCATTGTTTTATGAATGAGGAACATAGCATTGAAGAGGTTTGATGAAAGAATCGATCAGCTTAGCGTATTTGAACGAATCGCATATAAGTGCATTAGCGAAGATCGCAAATAACCCCAAAGTGAGTGAAACCAGCGGTGTTCCACTTGACTGTAGTGAAAATGACGTGCGTGAGTGGCTTGATGAGAATAACAATCGCTCAAGAAACGAAATCACCTTTGTGATTATGGTTAATCAAAAAGTGGCTGGTTGCTGTATTCTAAAAAAGGTGGATATGGATAGTCGCAGTGCTGAACTGGCCTACTGGCTAGGGGTTGACTTCTGGGGAAGAGGAATTGGAACCAAAGCGGCGCTAACCCTTAGGGATATGGCGTTTGACCTTTACAATTTAGACTATCTGCACTCACATTTTCTAAAGTCAAGTAATGGTGCTTCGGGTGGCATTTTAACCAAATTAGGCTTTGAAGCAGATCAGTCGAGGGCAGATTTACCAGTTGAAGGGAGATTCACGCGTTTTGAGGATGATGTGTGGACATTTGTCATTCTAGCAAGAGAAAAATGGCAAACGATACAAGCATCTGAATGGACGATTCATTCAAATCAATTTACATCTAGGTGAGGGTTGAGACTTTTTCTGACCATAAACTTTGAAAACACACGTGACCAAGCTGATCATGAGGATGGACTGATAAG
>JBCCSO010000814.1:0-2732 GCA_039199965.1 Chloroflexota bacterium
AGCTCTGTACCAAGAACAAAAAGCGATGTGGGACCATTTTGGACTGACCCGTACACACGTTGTGCTGATCGGCCTAGCAGAACTGTTTGGTGGTTTATCAGTCTGGTTGTGGGCAACCCAGTTTCAGCCAGTGGCTCAAGCGGGCTTGACGGGCTTAGTTGTGGTAACGGCCGGGGCTATGTTCTATCACTATCGCGATAACGCCTTTTTCAAGGATGGTTTTCCAGCGATCATACAGTTCGTTTTTAGCAGCACCATCTTAATTTTCACACTCGTAGCCTAAGTCCTCTAAGCTCTTTCGGAATTCGGGTAGGGGCATCCCTTGTGGGTGCCCACCCGGGCAGGTACGAGACCTGCCCTTACACCACATCCAGCGGTTACTACAAGAAGTTTCAAAGACCCAATATTCTCTATTCAACACCAAGGGGTAGCCTGTACATTCTTCAAGCCAAACGTTTTCCCCTTTGCCTGCTGCCCAACAACAGTCTAAATAAGGTTAGAAACAAAAAGACAGCGATACTACCAAAGACCAGCGCCTGCATCCCGATATTGCCCATATCGCTCCCAGACTGAATGACGTGTATCGACACAAATAGGTAAATTAAAAAAGTAGTATAGTGGAGCCAGCGCCACGTCCGCTGCCCCAACCAGCGCCGCCAATCAAAACTCACATTCACCACTACCATCAAGTAGAGAGCCACAATGCCCAATCCTACCCAAAACGGCCGGTAAGGCCCTCTGAACGGCAGAAGAATATCGGCCCAAGCGTATTCATAAAAAGTTGAAGCCCGCAAAACGGCCGCGTGAATCACGCTAAGTAAAACAGCGAGCCAAGACATAACAGTATGGGTGGCCAACGAAATACCGGATGGCACTTGACCTCTAATCGATTTGGTGCTTAAGATCAGCCCCCAATACATCGACAGCGAAAGCAGCACATAAGCCACAACCCCCGTACTGCGGGTGATAAACCACGGGGTCTCTTCTCCAAACCACAACAACACCTGATCCATCACATCAGTTTGCTGATCCAGAATAATCCCGGCCGAAATGATGAACAGGATGATGCCAATCCACAGCAAATATTTTAAGGTAGCTTTGCCCAAGGCTGTGTTTGCAACGGGTCTGGGTTTACTTAACTGGCTCATACAGTTTCCTCAAGCTGAGCATGCGCCTGCATGGCGGATGTCATCATTAATTCGTACGATCGGGTCACCACAGATGCAGCAACGTGATGGGTTTCAAATAAGTTTATGGCTGTCTCTGCCCCTAAAATTAGGGCGGCCGTGGCCCATGCCTCAGCCATATCAACGTTGCCAGCCAACACTGTGGCTGTTAGACAGTCAGTCTGCACCGGCCGTCGGGTTCTAGGATCGATGATGTGATGGGCGGTTTGACCATCATCGGTTTGCCAACGGCGATAATCAATGCCCGAGGTGGCTAACGCTGCGTTTGAAAGCCACAATTTGTAAAGTGATTTTTCGGCCGCATCAGCAGGGCCCCACGGCCAACTGACACCCACAGGCCAGCCCGGCTTACCTGCTGGCGGAGCACCAGCCACCAGATCACCACCTGCACTGACCAAACAGCCAATTGAGTCTCCGATTTGGTCAATAACCGCCTGAGCCGTCAACCCTTTAACGATACCGCCAAAGTCCAACATCGTGTCTGCGGGAACAAAAACCCGCTCATTGATAGGATCAAGCTCAATTTTTTGCCACGTTTGATCCGAATAGCCTGTAACTTTTCTCGATTGAAATTTTTCTGAGTGTTCAAATGAGGCTGTGTACCCGGCCGATTCCAGAGCATCTAATATCGTGCAATCATACAGCCCCTGCGTAACGCGACAGCCGTTTAAAGCTGCATCTAACACGGTCAGCATGGTGGGCGAGATGGATTGCCATCCCCCAGCAGAACGATTTAATTTGGAGAGCTCGCTTTCCGGCCGGAAACGTGAAAAAATGGCCTCATATTGCTCAAAGGTGGCTTCTGCTTGTTTGAGATAGGATTGTGCAGCATGTTCGGCGCAGTCGAGCCATAGCTCAATGGTGCACCCCATCGCCCAGAAGGCATGGTAGGTTTCTTGAGGCGCGGCCGACATAAATAATTATTTTGAGCTTTTGCTTTTAGCTTTGACCGGCTCTTCGATCTCAATTTGAGAGCCATCAACGGTAGGTACCGGTTCAAGCTCCAGAGTAAATGTTTGCTGGGTGTAGGCTTCAGCACCCGATTGATCGATAGCTGCAACGGTAGGAATTGGCTGCAGGTCCAGCGAATATGGATCGCGTGCTTCAAAATCGAGCGGAGCAACCTCATCTCGTACGTCGATATCCTCTTCTAATTCAGTGTTAAAGTCGGCCGCGATGAGCCGTGCCCCAAAAACGGAAGCGGCAAAACTACCCACGGTGAGGGTAACTGCCAGTCGTCGCTGTCCGTTATAATTACTTCGGCTTGCATTCCTTTTAGCCATGCAACTTATTCTCCACGATTAATTGATTCGATCTGCTCTACAAATTCCGCTTCGCGGGTTAGCAAGATAGTGAGGTTGTTTTCCAAATCGCCAACGGCCGCGCGCAGCACCGTGTTTTGCGAATTAAGGGCTTCAATTTCATCATTGGCTTCCCCAATTTGAGTTGTGAAAATCGCCTCGCGCGTTACCAGCACATCAAGCGCACCTTCCAGTTGATCCAGTTGGGTCGACTGTGCATCAATCTGCTGCTGGAGCTGCTCCG
>JBCCSO010000815.1:0-2731 GCA_039199965.1 Chloroflexota bacterium
CGCGGCCAACAGTAGACACCAAAGCAATTATCGCTGATCTTGTTGACCGCTTTTAGCACAGAGGTGTCCCTTTCAGCCGAGTCTGGATGGATATTAACCATGCTACAGCGTTTGATCGGCCGGAAAGGAAGGATCACGGCGGAGTTCGCCCGTTCACCAAACGTTAGTGAGCGATCAGCCCAGCCATCTTCGACAAAAGGAGTGCCGTCATCCGCATCAATGATTATATTAATGCGGAAACGGCGTTGGTCTAGATCAGAGCCGTGGGTAGAAGCTAGGTGTTGCATAGTTGCGGTGGAAAGAATGGAAACGGGGGCGGCATCAAAAGCCTGCCGGTTTAAGTGCATAAGGTGAATGGGCTGTCCATGCTGGGTCGCAATTTCCTGCCGCAATAGGGAAGATGACATGGTGTACTGTTTGCCCTGTGGCGTGGTAACTTCAATCTCGCTTGTACGCCGTTTGGTGTCATTCAAGAAGCGGGGTTGGTACTGGACAATCTGAGGCACGTCACGGCCGGTCAACCATGGGAAGCTAGAGTGATCACTGCTTCGTACATACGCATAGCGTCTGTCTCCGAGCAAGCCGTACCAATACATCTCGGCCGAATCAACTGAAATTCCACGCATCGACTTCACTGGATATATCCAGATCTCTCGGATCGTACCTACTTTTTCCATCATTCCTCTTAATCGTAATTTATAATTTTTTTCAATGAAAAGATGCAGGCTGCCGTTTTTTGAGGCTGAGCTTTAAATAATTGTCCCAAGTGTAAAGTTCAACTCGGAAGGGTCCAGATTTTAAGTAGAGACAGTTATTTTCTTTTCAGCCCTAATCGCCCGATGCGGTATCTGGGCTATTGTTGTTTCTGGCCCGCAGCCCAACAACGCGCTCTTCACCCCTGAGCAGACGAACAAAGTTTTTGCGCAAAGCATATGCTATAACAACCGATGTTAGCAATCCGCCAATAATGTAAGCAGGCGAAATTGTTACAAGATCAGGGAAAAAGCTATTGAGGTATAAGATTGAAAATACAATGGGAATGATTAATGCCATCGTCATAGATGCAACAGACGCCCAACCAACAAAATAAATAAGCCCAAACATAACCATGAACGCAATTGGGAACATGGGTGGGAATACCGCTGATGCCCAGCCGATGTTTGGTCCTGCTCCCGCGCCCCCTCCAAATTTAACATAAATCGACCAGTTATGTCCTATTACAGAAAGCACTCCCGCCGCAACTTCTAGCCAAGGCAGAACATCCGGGCTGCTCCAGTTACCAAATAGCCAGCGGACAATTAGTATGACCATCATCCCCTTAAGCACATCGCTAAATGATGTCATGAACCCAATTGTCCATCCGCCAGCTCTGAGCGAATTTGTTCCACCCGTGCGCCCACTCCCCACCTCTTGTATATCTATTCCTCTAAAATACCAGACGTAGATCTTCCCAAATGGAATTGCTCCAATCAAATATCCGATCAAGCTGGCAAGAATTAGGTTGAGAATAGTCATAAATTTAGCAACTTTGAGAATAGATGGGTTTACTTCACCAATTTAGAACCCTAAAGCTTTTGATTGGTTTCTACGATCCACGGCCATCACTATTAATTCTTATTTGCTCTTGATCAATCATTACAAACCAAAAACTGAGCTTTCTCAGAACGATTTTTATGCAGAAGCCAACAGTGCCATTCTGGACTATCTAGATCGATCAAAGACACAATCACTGAAAATAGATCGGGCCATGTGGCTTCTTTCAAATCTGTTTCTGAAGGGATGGCTTGATTATGTGGATGGGAGTGGACGATAGCCAAGGGCTCAATCGCGTTTTCTTCCATATCAAACAGGGCCTGAATCTGCTCATCCGGCCGCATTCGATACGCAATTTGGCTGTGAAGGATGTTTTCAATCGGATAGAACGCTGTGCACTGATCTTGCTGACCGGCTAAAAAGCCGCACCCCTCCTGTGGAAACACAGATTTAAGGTGTTGGTTAACCTGGTCAAAAACCGATTTAGGGACGATTAATTTGCGGTTGACGGCGGTATCTGATGACACCGGGCCAGTATAACACGCAGCCGATACACAGAAGCGAAACCGACTAGATTATTGTTCTAGACTTAGTCAATCTTTAGGAAATTGAGCTGGTTGCAATGGGTTTACCCATCCCTAAATTTGCAGGGTATCATTTCAACCAATGACTCAGTTGCTCCTCATTTCTGTCGTTATGTTTCTGCTTTCAGCCACAGTCTGGTGGCTGTGGCACTGGCTCATCATCATCACTGAAGGAATTTTTCTGGGGCCAAGGCTAGTCGTGTGGCTTTATGACCGGGAAGCGTGGAAGTATGACGATATCAAAGCGTATGAAATGGAAGACGAGCTAATTTTGCTGGTTGAGCCAGTCTTGGGTGAGCTGGATGGTCAGCCCAATCCAACTATCCTTGACGTCGCGACCGGCACCGGCCGTGTTCCCATCTTTTTGTTCCGTGACGGCCGGTTTCAAAACGACTTTGTCGGCCGGGTTATAGGGCTGGACGCCAGTGTGAAAATGCTTGACTATGCTCACGGCTCTCTTAAAGGATATGAGCCCCATTTTGACAGCATGCTAGGCTCGGCTGGGCACCTCCCTTTCCCAAATAATTATTTTGACGGCGTTACATGTCTAGAATCTCTTGAATTTTTTCCTGACTTAGAACAAGCGGTCAATGAGATTGCGCGCGTGGTCAAAC
>JBCCSO010000816.1:0-2710 GCA_039199965.1 Chloroflexota bacterium
AGTTCGGCCGTGTCCTGCGCGTGTAAGCCCATCTTTTCTAAGTTTCGGCCGCGCTCAAAGCCTTCCATTTCACGCTCAACCAAGAGCAAGCTCATACCTCGCGCTCCCTGCTCAGGATCCGTCTTACAAGCCACAATCACCATGTCTGACAAAATGCCGTTTGAAATAAAGGTTTTCTGCCCGTTCAAGACGTAGTGATCGCCGTTTTTGATGGCTGTGGACTTAATGCCCTGCAAGTCAGAGCCGGTGTTGGGTTCCGTCATCGCTAGGGCTGTGATGAGCTCACCGGTCGCCATCTTGGGCAAATATTTTTTCTTTTGCTCTTCGTTGCCGAAAGCCATCAGATACGGGACAACCAACTCATTCTGAATGATATAGCCAGGGCCATGCGCCCCAGCGTATCCCATTTCGTGGGCAAGCAGAGCCAAGTAGCGGTAATCAGTCTCACCCATGCCGCCGTACTCTTCAGGAACGTCCATACAGAGGAAACCGTTTTCGCCAGCCTTTTCCCACACCTCACGGGAAACGATACCTTCCTCTTCCCATTTTTCATGGTGAGGCATCACGTCACGGGTCAAAAACTCTTTGACCGCTTCACGAAACATTTTCTGTTCTTCAGTTAATAAGTGTTTTTGCATTTTTAGTTATCTCCTAATTCTTCTGTGCAGTTAAATGACTGCACATCTACTTTACTTTCCTACTTTGTTTTCTTACTTTAATTTCCAACGTAGGCGATTAACGACGAGCTTGCCCGATCGTGTTTCTTGAGGTGTAGTGGATAAGATCAACTGCTTGGGCTCATCCGGAGTACCGTGTTCGGCCGTCCAACTCATGGTTCTAACAAGTTCAGTGCCGATCCAGTTGGGGAGTAGGCTGTGATCGACAGTGTGAATGACCTGATTACCTTCAACGCGCCATTCGCCAGCGTATGAAACATAGCCATTTACGGCCGTTAATTTTTCTGTATCAGTCGCTTGAATGAGGCTTGGAACCGACAAGTGAGGTCGGTTTGGTTTCATGAGGATGGCAGACATCCGGCCGGTAGGGGAATAGCTGATGACACCTTGTGCATCACGGCCGAAAGGATGATTATGGTAATGACCGTCGAGTGTGCAGTCCCATTCCTGCAAAAACCACGTGCCAATTAGATCGTTTAGAAGCATGGGGTTGTTCTGATCCAAACTGTATTTACTTATCGATTGGTAAGCTGAAGTATAAGACAACTCCCCCCAATCGATCAAATTAGCACGGCTTTTCAGTTTTCAGAAAAATATACAAAAAAATAGCACCTTTTGGATAATTAATGAGATTCTACCAAAAACTCAAACCAAAAAATGCTATTCATGAACATTATACTCGACTCAAACGAACAGACTGCAATCGTATTTAACCTATCAGATTTGCAACATTACCTAGAAAGAATGACGGATAAGCGTAGCCCTCAAGGTAAAATTTATCCTCTCCCCCTCGTTTTAACCTACATCCTGTTAGCCAAATTAGCTGGATGCAATACTCCCAATAGCATCTTTAGCTGGGTTAGGAAACGACAGGAACCCCTATTGAAGTTAATTGATACACATCACAATCGAGTCCCATGTCTAAACACATATCGCACGATTATGGACTGTGTCATTGACGCCGATGAGCTGGCAGATGTGCTGAATCAATATCTACTGGCGATGTATGGTGGTCAGCAAAGCGTCTTGATCTGTATAGATGGAAAAACGATGCGTGGAACAATACCGAAAGGGACCACGTCTGGCATGCATATGTTAGCCGCATACCTCCCAGACGAAGGAATTGTGTTAGGTCAGGTCGAAGTGGCGAGCAAAGAAAATGAGATTACTGCTGTGCACGACCTGATCGATGATCTGCCTCTAAAAGGGCGAGTTGTGTGTGCTGATGCGATGCAAACCCAACGCAAATTGTCTGTTGAAGTCATGGCAAAAGGAGGTGACTACCTCTGGTTTGTTAAAGAGAACCAACCAACTTTACTAAGGGATATTGAACAGTTTTTCAAGCCACCTCGATATGCAAAGGGGTGGCATATACCAAAACTTCCAAGGACTGTGGCTAAGCAAACGTGCAAAGGTCATGGTCGTCTAGAAACAAGACAATTGACGGTGATGGAAGACTCTGAAGCGTTCCTCGATTGGCCGGGAGTTAGACAAGTTTTCAAAATAGAAAGAGACGTGATTGAGTTAAACAGTGGTCACACAAGCTCTGAAGTGGCTTATGGGCTCACCAGCCGTCACCCTGAAACGGCCTCAGCAGAGCAATTGCTGGATTGGACGCGCCAATATTGGGGAATTGAAAATGGACTTCACTATCGACGAGATGTTACGCTTAAAGAAGATTCAACCCGAATGTCTCTTTCAAAAATGCCACGCGTGATGGCAACGCTGAACAATTTTATTGTTGGTTTAACTCAAAAACTTGGTTATTTAAATCTAGCTGAAGCGAGACGAGTATTTGACTTTAGCATTGCCACTCAAATTATGGCTTAAAGCCTTGTGCACTTTTTAGAAAACTGAAAGGCCGTGGACAGGTTACGAGTTTGCTGGGCAGACAGCTAAAAAGATGGTAGAAATCTAGAAAGTCCAGTAACAAATTGAGGTAGCCAATCATAGCTTTCAACCGATTGAAATGATGTACTAGTTCTTAAGTACTATCATAAGTTTTTCAATGTAGTTTTACATGTGGGGTAGAG
>JBCCSO010000817.1:0-2705 GCA_039199965.1 Chloroflexota bacterium
CCAAAGCACAAGGTAGAGCAATTGCTTTGGCCTAGTGCTTTGCTGAATCATACCGAGTACAGGTCACAGGTATTTATCGTTGACAAGCCTATTGATGATTCAGCAAAGGACTAGGCCAAAGCAAAAGGTAGAGCAATTGCTCAGCCTGTAAGTTGATTTCAGCCTGAGATTCAGCGGGTCTCTGTAAATTTTTTGACCAGATTTTGGTCAACGGTCAGCACTACAATGCGTTCCCCCGTCTTGCTACTCACATCTGTATGTAGGCTCACAACCTCTACACCAACTACATCACGAACCATCTGGTCTAAAAGTTCACGTGATGACTCAAACAGTTGACGGCGGGTCTCTTTCACAAGCACTTGGCCATCCTTGTTCTCAGAAAGCTTCTGCTCGGCCGGTGTTAGGACCCCCTGCAGACGAATCAAAATCATATCCTCGATAATAAACGTTCGAGCATCTTTTGGCCCCCGCCCCAAATATTCTTTTTCAAACTTAATAATCGCCTTTGTCAGCTCAGCCTCAACCTGACCAATCGTACGCCTCATATCTTTGTGATTCCTGTTTATAGACAATATCTAACCCGGAGAAATTGCATCTATAATTTTAGTCTACTGTCAACCTGCAAATTGATAAAGGGTTATTTATTTCGTTTGAATGTTAGCAAACTGCTCATTCAGTCAGCGCACCCGTCAAATGAAATCCTAAAATCACAGGTTTGCATTCTCCTTCATGACAATATTCACGGCCGCATCAATTAAGCAAACAAGCTGTTTAAAATGATTGTCTATAGCATTGCCCAACAGTTGAGTTGCTAGATGACATTCTCCACAAACCTGCTGCCACTCCTTCAAACTATTAGCCTATTGCACAACCCATCTTCGTTAGACTATTTGTTTAGTCACAGTGGTTCAACGGGGTCAAATTGGTCGTTTGAAACGCAACATTTGCTGCATAGACGCTGATGCCTCGCATTGGGTATACAACAAGCTGGCAGCCTGAGCCGATTTGAGTGCCGCTTGTCCATTAATCTATTGTGGCAATTTTTAACATTGGAAAAGTCCCACTACTCCAGAAAACAGTTCAATTGGAATAAATGCTTTGCTTATCAAAATCATGAAATAATTGAAGCACAGGGTCTGATCAGCAGTTCAAGTTAGGCGTTTAAAACGTGTTGCATATTGCGTAATTGTCGTTGAAGATTGATTCTGCGCAATACAAAATGCGTCAAAGCCTGTAAAACAGAAAATCGGCCACTAAGGTACAAGTTGTTATGTAAAGCGGGAGGTCTTCCCGCCAGCTTTTACCCTAATATGTATAGGGTCATTCTTGGTCGTTCGGTTCACTGAACAATTACAAAATATAAAGAACTATTAAAAAACAACCTAAATTTCAAAACTAGGTTTTCAAAAAAGCGTTATAGAGATTGGGTAAACGTTTCGGCCGGTGTGTTTCCATCCGCTACCGTTTTATGTTTCCCTTAAATTTTCTTGCTCAAACAGCGAATTTCTTTGTGCCTAATATATGAATAACAGCATTATTCCATACTCCACTTTAATCAACTTCGCTGGTCTTGTTCTGGTGATCACAGTCACAATCGTGCTGATGATCTTCGGCAAACCGATCATTTTGCCAATGGTCATTGCCCTTGTCATCACTTTTCTGATCATCGCCATATCCGAACAAGTCCAGCGAATTCAGATTTTTGGCTACAAGTTCCCTGGGTGGTTGGCCCAGTTTTTCTCTATCCTTTTCATTTTCCTTGGCTTCCGCACCATCATGCGTCGTGCCAGTGAAACGGTCCGTCAGCTCATTCAGGATCGTGAATTAGTGATAGAAAATATCAACCAACTTCTCAACTCAGCTCCCACCGCTTTACTTGATTTTTTGCCTCGGGAAGCCCTATCCGTCAATGGAACGTTTGACGCCAACATTCTCTTTTCAATGGGGCTAGATCTGCTCACTGGTGTTTCCCGTGATGTCATTGGGCAGGCAGCCTCCGTGGCTGGTCAAGCGCTTATCGTGCTGGTCTATGTCATATTTATGCTAGTTGAGCAACGCACGTTTGTTGAAAAAATTGGTGAAATGTACAGCGATCCTCAGTCAAATGAAACGATTCAGCGAGTGCTTAAATCAATTGGCGAAATGGTCAAAACCTACTTCACTGTCAAGACCTTAGTTTCGTTAATGGTAGGTGGTGCATCGTATTTGGTGATGCTGTTTTTCGGCCTGAACAATGCCTTTTTCTGGGCCATCATTATCTTTGTCTTGAACTTTATCCCCTATCTGGGGTCAGTAACAGCCGTCATCTTTCCCGTTATTTTTTCACTTGTTCAATTTGGTGACTGGACAATTTTCTTGGCGCTGACCATAATTTTGTATTCAATTCAGATCATCTCAGGGTCGTTTGTAGAACCAACTCTAGCCGGCCGATCATTGAACATTAGCCCACTTGTTGTATTTGCATCGCTGACAACGTTCGGCACAATCTGGGGCGTTGCCGGTATGATCTTATCTGTGCCAATTGTTATCATCATGACTATCTCTTTTAGCCACTTTGAGGCGACGAGACCCATCGCGATTTTACTCTCCGGCCGCGGCCGTTTAGCCACAGTTGAACCCGAGGTCATGGTTAGGCGAAAAAACCCTCCAGCCGCTCTTCGTATTGGCGACAACCCATCCAACAACGGTGCAGATTAACCGATAAC
>JBCCSO010000818.1:0-2702 GCA_039199965.1 Chloroflexota bacterium
CGCTCATACAGCCCGTGTCGGCCGGCAAACTCTGAATACAGCGCGTCCCACACCAAATTAAACAGCTTGATTCGGTCCCGGCCGGCTAGATTGGTCCCCTGATAGTAAGTGTCAATGATGTGTGACAAGCCGGGCTGATGCATGTCAGCCACGCTTGAAATCGTGAAGCTAGGGGCTCCAGCCAGCACCGTCTCAAACGTTTCGCGCACTTGGGTCCATGCATTGGTGGTGTAGATGCGGCAGGCCGCGGCCGTCTGGAGCTTTGGCACCACAGAGTTCCCAATGCTCGGCTCAGGGTCACTCACCATGGCTGTCGTGAAAGCCAAAATTGTGTCTTTCATCGCTACCAGTTCACCGATAGCTGCTTGCACACCCCGGAAGCCGTTGGTGCCTGACGCCCCGGTCCCTTTGATCATGAGCCCAATACAAAATTCGAGCTTAATGGCTAAACGGACGGCCGCCTGCAGGTTGTACCGATTAAAGAAGCCGGACTCAGCTTGGAACCGCTTCACCTTATCGATGTCCCGGTAAATCAAAACGTTTTCCCACGGGACAAAGCAGTTCTCAAACACCATCACCGCATCATTCTCATCAAAGCGGCTGGCAAGCGGTGAGTCGAACGGGCTGCGAGCCTTGAATTCGTAAGATGGTCGGCTAACCACTTTTAGCCCCGGCGCGTTCATGTCAACCATGAAAACGAGCGCCATATCTTCGTCACGCCCTTCTTGCATCATAGCCGCAACCCCGCCAGTAAAGCCAACAAAGGTAGCGTGGGTCAAGGCGCAGCCGGTGGCGACCATTTTGGCTCCGCTGACATAAATCCCTTTGTCATCTGACTTGTCAAGCGAGACATAAATATCGCGGGTTTCAGTGCGGCTTTTGGCCCGGTTGACCGGTGGATCGATCAGCACATGATTGAGATGTAGCGCTTGTGACGAGAATTTTTTATACCAGCGCAGAGCGTTATCTGAGTAATCGCCGTAAAAGTCATGACCCTCCGCCAACTGGGCCATAAAGGCGGCCTTGTAGTCGGGGCTGCGACCCATCCACCCATAGTTGATGCGCTGCCAAATATCGATGGCGGTGCGGCATTTTTTGAGATCATCAGCAGAATAGGCTGGGGTAAAGAAACGGTGCGTCCGATTGCCAAAATGGTCGATCGTAGTCAAGTCATCCTGCAAATTGGGGTCATGCAGGGCGTCATAGAGGCGGGCCATGCTGCGGGCCGCATTGCGAAAAGCGGGGTGCTCAGCCACATTGCCGATAATCTCGCCGTCAAACCAAATTTCCCGGCCGTCATTCAAAGACTCTAGGTACGACTCACCGGTCATCAATTGATTTTGTTCTTTCACTTTCGTCATAACAGTTTCCATCATCGCCATCCTGTTTTTATTTTTGTAAATGCGCCGTCAGTTTTTTTAGCAAGTGAAAAAGCGTATCGATCTCATCATCAGTTAGGCCAGCCTCTGCAAAAATCTCGTCGTTTCCGGCCATGTGACACGCATGAATTTGCTCGAGCAGCTCTTCTCCGGCCGGTGTCAGCGCTAAATTTTGCCGCCGCCGGTCGTTGGGATCGTTTTTGCGCAGGAGCAATCCGCGCGCTGTTAGGTTGTCTAATATCTTCACCAAAAAAGATGGTTTCATCCCGGCCGCTTGCGCGATGTCTTTTTGTGATGCCTCGGGGTTTTTAGACACAAACTCAAGAACTAGGCCTTCTTTTGTGGTCAGGTCAAGTTCAGAGAAATGACCCATCGCCAATTTGGTGGTGCGGGCAAAAACAAAATAGGCCAGATAGCCAACAATGCTGTGCGCGTAGCTGTAATTGAATTTGGTAGAGGTATTTACGCTGTTCATCGAAATAATCGTTCATTAATTAATGATTTATTTGTGAATTTTAAAAAGCCGCTCTATTTTTTGCAAGCAAGAGTTTGAAACAGCTTATCTTGCACTCCTGATTGCATCATGAGATCATTTTCCAATGCAGGAAAACAAGGAGGAAAAATGGCGGATTTTGTAATCATCGGAGGTGGGGTGTACGGATGCGCGGTGGCTTGGGAGTTGGCGAGCAAGGGGGCTGAGGTCTGCTTACTGGAAGCCAGAACGATTGCAAGCGGTGCTTCTGGTGGATTGGGCTCACGCGGGGTGCGGGCCAGCGGCCGGGATGTGCGAGAATTGCCGCTGATGGAAGAGGCGTATGACATCTGGCCCACACTGCACGAGCAATTAGACGGGCCGGTAGAGTACAAACGGCTGGGCCATTTTCTGCTAATTGAACAAGAGCTTGATCTTGTCAAACTACAGCCTCAGCTGTGGCTGCAAGACCAAAATGGGATTGATAGCCGCTTGCTCAACGGGGATGAGGTGCGGGAGTTTGAACCTTGTCTGAGTGAAAACATTCGGGCCGCCATATACTCCCCCAATGATGGAATCGCCAATCACACCTTAACGACCCAAAGCTATGCCAACGAAGCCGCAAAATTAGGAGCTGATATTCGTGAGGGGACGGCCGTCCAAAGTTTGGAAATTAGCAACAGCACCATAACCGCCGTCATGACGGCCGCGAGTGATCGTATCCCTGTGGAAAAAAAAGTGCTGCTGGCTTCAAACGCACACATCCAGACCTTTTTGCCTGAGCAGATTGGGGTAACGCTTCCGGTCTGGAAGATGCAGCCTCAAGTGATGCACACAGAGCCGGTGGAACC
>JBCCSO010000819.1:0-2688 GCA_039199965.1 Chloroflexota bacterium
CAGAGGACTTAGTTGGCCCGTCAGGCGAGACATTCACTTAAGCAGTTGCCATTATTTTAGGGGTTCATGTGAATGCCTAGCCTCTACCAACGTTTATCCCCTGAACAACGGCTACTCTTCGAATAGCTCGGGCCGATGCTTGATCATCGCTCGCAATAACTTGCCCCCATTGATCATTCTGGGGTGGATGAGAAACCCCGGCGCCAACACCCCGCGGCTCAGCCCGATCACCCAGTAGACCGGATGAAGCCCGGGAACCCCGATGGTGTAAATTTGCGTCACCAGTTGTGATGGAGGCAGTCCGACCCGTTTGATCTCATCCCACGTGAACCAGCGGCTTTTGTAGACGCGGGTTTCTACTTGGAAGCCATCTTTACTTTTATTGATGGAAGGGTAGGTGAGGTGAATGCAAAAGCCAAAAAATGCCGAAAGCAAAATCGCCCCGGCCGCTAGCAGGCCAAACCAAAGCGGATTAATCGTGTCTCCGGCCGCGTTTACCCAATCGGCCGCGCGCAGGTCTCGCCATGCTACGAACGTAATAATAATTGAAGCCACAATCAGCAGGATGGGGGCTACATTGGCGATGGTGCGATACTGAACGGGGTATTTGTAAACTTCAAACTTATCTGCCATTAAAGGGTCTCTTTCGCCTCATTTAAGATGCCGAAATGATACAGCGCATGGACAATTCCGTCATCGTCATTGGCTAAAGTCACATAATCGGCCGCGGCTTTAGCAGCTGATGTGCCATTCCCCATTGCCACACCAACTCCCATCATGGCCAGCATTTCAATGTCGTTGTCTCCGTCACCAAAAGCCATCACTTCATCGGCCGTGAATCCCAGCAGCTCAATCGCTTTGGCCACCCCATTTCCTTTAGATGATCCGGCCGGGACAACTTCTAGAACCGTCTCTACGCTAAACACAAAATGGGCTGATTCGCCAAACTCCCCGATCAACTGCTGTTTAAACTCTTGCAGAAAGTCTTGGGGGCCGTTGATGAGGACCTTTTGAAAGGGCAGATGTTGCAATAAATTCTCTTTGCTGTGCTGCACCTGCGGCCGCGGCTCATGGTGCTCTATCAGGAATTGATCAAACGCACTTTCCTGAATGTTGTACAACCCATCGTTCCGATAAATAACAAAGGGGACGTCAGCATTGTTGAGCAAGTTAACCGCTCTCGTTGAAATTTCGTCGGGCAGATGCTGCTCGTAGATGATTTCATCTTGCGGATTTTGGATCGTTAGCCCTTGTGAGAAGACTCCCCATGTTTGAATGCCCAGCTGTTTTTTGACATCTACGGCCGAAAAGTGCGTTTTTCCTGTGGCGATTAAGATTTGAATGCCCTGAGCCAAAAGCTGTTTGAGGCTTTTGAGTGTTCTGGGCCGAATTTCGTGATTTGAATCGAGTAAAGTGCCATCTAAATCGATAGCGATCAGTTTGATATGTCTAGAATCAACCATGCGCTCAATTATCTCTGACTCAGCAACTGATAGCCATCCCTCTTAAATCAGTTTGGCCGACATTGCCTAATCGCCATACCAACGTTTCCTGTTCGCTTTGTTCAGGAACTTTGCTACTTGATACGAAGACATGCATTGC
This sequence comes from Chloroflexota bacterium, assembly GCA_039199965.1. Lineage (GTDB taxonomy): Bacteria > Chloroflexota > Anaerolineae > Promineifilales > Promineifilaceae > WTJY01. The sequence goes on from JBCCSO010000819.1 coordinate 1,603, forward strand.
CAACAATTTGTATCAGGTAAACAGTTAAAAAACTTTTATTGCGGCTAGTCAACCTCATCCCCATCCGCCAAGAGCAGATTATTTTCTTGACTGTAGCTGATGGTGCTGGTCTGGTTCTCTGACTCATCTTTGAGCATCACGCCTGATTGCTGAATGTTTCTCGATTCTTGGATCAGCCACAGCAACTTGTCACAGGCTTCTTCAAAAGAAAGCCCGCCCGGCCGGATGTTTGAAATACAGTTTCGGTTTGAGTCCTGTAGACCAACTTTTGGTTTGTAGGTGTAGTAAATGCCCAAGCTGTCTGGTGAACTCAGTCCCGGCCGTTCACCCACCATCAGAACCAGACACTCTGCCTGCAAAATATCTCCAATTTCATCCCCAATGGCCACGCGCCCTTGCTCAACAATGCAAATCGGGGCGATGGATTCTTGCTGCTGCTCAAAGCGCTGGCACAGCATCGTTGCCATCTGGCCTGCGTGGGCTTGCACTGCGGTTGAAGACAGCCCATCAACAATGACGATAACAACAGAAAACGATTGGCTATGTTCTGCTAGATGGTCGCCTGCTAGCTTGGCAGATTCTGGCGATAAGCGGCGACCTAGATCCGGCCGCTGCAGGTAAATAGCTCGGTTTGCAGCTTGGCTTTTGAGATGCAGCTGGTCACGTTTGTCGGGAAGCTCTGCTGCCAATTTTGCTGCATCTAGGGGGATGTGAACCGCATCTTTCGCATTGGCGTGGTCCATCTGAAAAGCCAGCAGTTCTTTGGTGGGAATACTGTTCCCCACCCTGCCTAATCCGATACGGGCATCTGTGAAGCGGCGCAAATGGTGCCAGCTATTTTTAACAACGTGTTTTTGATCGTCTTGATTTGCTTCTGACATTTTAACCCTCACCGCCTGTGATTGATTGGATGCGCTTAAAAGCTGGCGGCAGCTGCTCTGTTACCGCGATCCGGCCGGATGGGTCAAAGATTTCCATCTTTTGCAGCCATGCTTCAAATTCAGGGCCGGGTCTCAAGCCCAACACCTGCCGCACATACAGCGCATCATGAAACGAAGTCGTCTGATAATTGAGCATGATGTCATC
>JBCCSO010000820.1:0-2685 GCA_039199965.1 Chloroflexota bacterium
GCTGCCTACAACAACATTCTTAACTCAGGCGTTTTCTACGAGCCGGTTCCGCCTGAATGGCAAGACATTGATGAAGCATACTTTCTGTCGTTTGTTTTTTCATTGGATCGCACGCGACCGGCCTACCTATCCTGTATCAACTCTGGGAAAGTAGATGACTTCAACTACAGCCTTGCTCTAAGCACCATCGAGCAAACCCTCAATTTCTTGATTCCGTATATTAATAGTGCTGCAAGTCGTTAGCGACCTTGCAAACGTAAAAAAAGCCCTCCTGCCATTTAGCGAGAGGGCTTTTTGTTTAGTTTTGGTTAGTGGAGTCTAGAAGAAATCTACGATCCAGCGCACAGAGACTACAGTTATACCAACTACCACAGCAACAGGTACAGCTAAAGCGGTAATGCACCCTGCCCAATAAAACGCCCGCTTGACCGGATTTTTCTTTTCATAATTGAGCGGGAGAATAAACGTTTCGAGCTCTTCTTGTTTTTCCTGTTGAATTTGCGCGAAGCTGGTATCGTATCGAATCGTGATCTCTTTGTCCAAATTGATGAGCATGAATTTAGCAAAGTCGCTGTTTAATTCAGCAATGTCCCCGTTGAACTCCAGATGGTTAAAGATTTCCATTGGGTCGTTATGGCACATGTTGGCAAATTCATAGGTGGCGGCAACCATTTCTGGGGTGGTTGCCTCAATGAGGAACCAGTAGCGGCCGGCCATGACAGGGTTCTCCAGCTTCCAGTAAACCTCTCCCAATTTTTGCCGAACATCTAACTTGTTGGGGTAAGCATCGAGCAGTTTGTGTAGCTGGTCACGCGCGTCGGTGAGCTGCCCGGCCGCTAAATAATGATCTACTTGTTTTAGTTTTTCTTCAGACACCAAAAATAAACCCTTCATTTCAAGCTATGGCGCATGTTTAGGCGCCATCATAACAAATTAAATTTTTTCAGAGCAATCTGTGGGCGAGTGTGAGTAGTACGCTGTTCCTGATCGTTTTGGGATGCTGACAATATTGTGAGTTCTTTCCCTTTCGATGGCAATAAACATGGCATGAAATCTGAACCTTTGCACCCTGTTCCTTAATTCTGCTGTGAAAAAAGGTCAATATTGCTGACTGTTGCTATTATTCGTGAAATGGAAATCGTGTTGTTTATATTGCGGATCATTGGAGCAATTGCCCTGCTGAGTTTTTGTGTATTGCTGGGATGGATTATGTATCGTGATATGCGCTTAAAAGCTCAGCTTATTGAAAACCCTGAAGATTCAAAAGCTAATTTGATTCTGGTCCGTAGTGAATCTGGTAAGTATGAGCCGGGGACCCGATTTCCCCTGCGGCCGGTGACGAGCATCGGCCGAGCAACGGGCAACTCAATTGTGATCGCAGATGATTTTGCGTCTAGCCAGCATGCTCTGATAAACAGAAAAGGGAGTCAGTGGTGGCTAGAGGATCTAAGCAGCAGTAACGGAACACTGTTAAACGGAGCCGACGTTGATCGGCCAATCGTTATTGCCGCAGGTGATATGATTACGATCGGGTCAACAGAATTCCGCTTAGAAATCTGAGCCATTCTGAATCGAATCGTTTGGAGCATCTGTTAAAAAATTTATCTTGTAGCTAATTTGACCTATTTTTCACGAGAATATTGCAGGTTGGGGGTGACACAGCCAGAGGGTTAGGCTATTCTTATCTTACGGACCGAAAGATTTCCAAGGATTCATTTATGCAAACTGATGCTAACTCTGGTATTCAACGGATTTTAGCCGTTGACGACAACGAACAAACCCTGCAAATTGTAAAACTTACCCTTGAACGTGATGGCTATCAAGTGATGACTGCCACATCGGGTCAAGAAGCGCTGACCGTAATCCGTCGTATGGGATTGCCGCACTTGGCGTTGGTCGACTTGAATATGCCGATGATGAACGGCTTTGAATTCTGCAAAGCGCTGCATGAGTTCAGCGACGTGCCGGTTATCATGCTGACCGCCATCAATGAAGAGGATACCATCGTCAAAGGTATCGAAATGTATGCGGAAGACTATGTTGTTAAGCCGTTCCGGCCGAACGAGCTTTTGGCCCGTATCCGACGGGTGCTTTTGCGGATGGGGGATTTTGCTTACACGCTTGACCCAGAAGTACGTATTGATGACTACCTGCGAATTGACTTTTCAAACCGGAAAGTGATCGTTGACAGCACTGAATTGTCAATGACCCCAACCGAAACCAAGATTTTGTACATTTTGGTGCGGAATGCGGGCAAAACGGTCACTACAGATTTCTTGCTGCGCCGTATTTGGCCATTGGAAACCGCTTTTGAAGATCGTTTGCACGTACATGTGCATCGTTTGCGCCGCAAGATCGAGAAGGATCATTCAAAACCTTACTATGTGGTTTCAAGACGCGGTACAGGATACATCTTCCCGAAGTCGTAAAGCCGCCTGAAATTTTAACTCCTAAAAGCCGCTTTCTTTTCATCAAGAAGGCGGCTTTTTCATTTGCAGACTAAATTGTTCTAGAAAATTATCATACTCTGTATACGTTTTCAGAATCACTGTTTCAAAGTTTTGTTTATTAGTTGCCCTCGAAATTTTTTCTAGAATAAATTTCTTATCTCTTGAATGAGATCCACACCCTCAACGGACGCTACGTCCAGAACAAGGGCATGGCCCTGTTCCCCCGCAAGATCGA
>JBCCSO010000821.1:0-2673 GCA_039199965.1 Chloroflexota bacterium
CCGCTTTACGATTGGCATGCTGCCCAAGGGGCCCGCATGGTCCCCTTCGCCGGTTATGAAATGCCGGTCATGTACAAAAGTCCCATCGAAGAACATCATCTGACTCGCCGTTCGGCCGGTTTGTTTGATATTGACCACATGGGCCAAGTTGAGATTTCTGGACCAGACGACACCGCTTTAGTTAACAAACTTGTCTAGTGGGACTTCACCCAGATGGAAAAATGGGACGCCCACTACGCCCTCATGTGTTATGAGAACGGCACCATTGTGGATGATGTGTTTGTCTATCGGTTGCCGTCAAGCTGGTACATTGTCATCAACGCAGCCAATCGGGACAAAGACGTGGCGTGGATGAATCAGCATGCGGCCGACTTTGATATCACCATCAATGACGTGTCTGATGAGACGGTGATGATTGCGCTTCAAGGGCCAAAGGTGTTTGATCTGCTCAACGCCATCAACGATGACACACTGGGCGACATGCCCCGCTTTTCGGCCGCGCGTACCATTTTGGCCGATGTGCCTGTGCTGGTCGGCCGGACCGGCTATACCGGTGAAGACGGTGTCGAGATTTTCTATGATCTTGAGTATGCGGTTCAGCTGTGGGACGCGATTTTGACGGCCGGAGAAGAATCTGGTGTTGAGGCTGGACCCGTTGGATTGGCGGCCCGTGACAGCTTGCGCTTTGAGCCTTCGTTCCCGCTTTACGGCCACGAAATTGATGACACCACCACGCCATTAGAAGCCCGTTTGGGTTGGGCGTGCAGTTGGAACGCTGACTTTATCGGCCGGGATGCGATTTTGGCCCAAAAAGAGGCGGGTGTGCCGCGCAAAATTGTTGGATTTGAGCTACTCGACAAAGGGGTGCCGCGCGAAGGATATGACGTAGCCAAAGACGGAGAGGTCGTCGGCAAGGTCGTTTCTGGATTGTACGCACCTACCGTTGATAAATATTTGGGGCATGCCTACGTCCCCAGCCATCTTGCAAAAAGTGGCACTGAAATTGAAATTTTGATTCGGAGTAAATCGAAAAAGGCTGTGATCGTGAAACGGCCGTTTTATAAACCGGCTTATCGGTAGGCTCTGCCGCCGTTATCCGTTGACCGTTCACTGTTATCGGTTGATTGTTTCGGCAGACGTGCATGATGCAAATTAAAGCTCGCAAGACGCACAAGTCTGTAAAGCGAGTATTTGAATGTTTTGCACATATTTTGCCGGAACGGAAAACATATAACAGTGAACAATCAACACGCAACGAAAAATGATTGGAAACCTAGAAAACAAGAACCAGATCCTACAAGAACTATTTGATTATTCAGATGATTTTTCCCGCCGTCATATCGGTCCCAACGAGTATGAAATTGCTCACATGCTGGAAGTGCTTGACTTGCCTAACGTTGACACCCTCATCGATCAAACGTTGCCCGGCAATATTCGCATGGACGGCCGGCTTGATCTGCCCGATCCCACTAGTGAAAAAGAAGCATTGGCCGAACTTGCTGAGTTGGCCAACCAAAATAAAATTTTCCGCTCACTAATCGGGATGGGCTACTACGGCACCGTCACCCCAGCCGTGATTCAGCGCTCTATTTTGGAGAATCCGGCTTGGTACACCCAATACACACCGTATCAGGCGGAAATTTCTCAGGGGCGGCTTGAGGCGCTGCTCAACTTCCAGACGATGGTGGCTGATCTGACCGGTCTTGATATGGCCAACTCATCGCTTTTAGATGAAGCTACAGCCGCGGCCGAAGCGATGATGGTGGCCAAACGGAGCCAAAAGCGGAAAAGTACTGCCAATACCTTTTTTGTAGATAGCAACTGCCATCCTCAAACGATTGCCGTGATTCAAACACGAGCGGAACCATTGGGCATCAACGTCGAGATTGGGAATGCGACCAGCTATGAACCAACGGCTGACACCTTTGGCGCCATCGTGCAATACCCCGGCAGTGACGGGGCGATTCATGACTTCAGCGGATTGGCTGAGAAAGTGCATGCCCACAACGGATTTATGATCGCTGCGACCGATTTGCTGGCTTTGACCCTGCTCAAAGCACCGGGCGAGTGGGGATGCGATATGGCAATCGGGTCCACCCAGCGCTTTGGGGTGCCGCTAGGATTTGGTGGTCCGCACGCGGCGTTTATGTCAGTAACCGACAAAATTAAGCGAAACATTCCCGGCCGGATCATCGGCGTGTCGCAGGATCGCTTTGGCAAACCGGCCATGCGCTTGGCTCTACAAAGTCGCGAGCAACACATCCGCCGCGACAGCGCCACAAGCAACATATGCACCGCCCAAGTTTTGCTTGCCATCATCGCCTCGATGTATGCGGTTTATCACGGCCCTGTGGGCTTAACCCGCATCGCCAAACGGGTGCAGATGATGACGACGATGCTGGCTGACGGGCTAAAAGCGGCCGGTTATACGGTTACTGCTAGTCAATTATTCGACACCTTGGTGGTATCCGGTGGTCCAAAATCGGCCGATGAGTTGCTGGCGGCCGCAGCTTCCCAAGAGATCAATTTGCGTCAAGATCTAGACGGTTCAGTCGGACTGTCGCTTGACGAGCAAACCGATTTAACTGAACTCAGCGCGTTGGCTGAGCTATTTGGGTGTGAGCTGGCAGGCGCCATCGAACCAGATTTTGGCGCTTTGAACCGGGAGTCAGA
>JBCCSO010000822.1:0-2670 GCA_039199965.1 Chloroflexota bacterium
CGTGGGGACACGATTCGGAGCGATGGAACAAAGGTGATGCTAGCAACCCTCAAAAATAATAACCTTTCACCCAGAGTTTGGTGCATTAGCTCGGCCGGAACCGGTGACAGCTACAGCCAAATGTCTCTGCCGGGCAGGTTATTGGTACGGACCGTTTTACGCTCAGTCATTCAAGATCATGATGTTCAGGAGCAGGCGATTCGAGCAAGTGGGCTACCCTACACCATTTTGCGGCCGACCGGTCTTACCAACAATCCGGCCAAACACAATGTCACAGTCACGGGCGACGCCAAGCTTGCGACCTCGCAAATTTCGCGCGCTGACGTCGCCCAATATCTTGTATCGCAGCTTGATCGTGACGATGTTTTGAATCAAGCGGTCTGCATTACCGGGGCATAACCTGCTCTTATTGAGATGTTGCCACAAAATCAAGCATCATCGTCAATTCATCAGCCACAAATGATACTGAGGGGGTCAAAGGCACATCCACGCCAAAATCACCATAAATGATAGTTGAGGAAGCTGATCCAGTAATTTCGCTGTCGCTAATGTAGGTCAATGTAGTGTCAAACGTAACCGGAAGCGTTGTATCCATAATGGTTAAATCCCCAACAATCTCGGCTGCTATCGCTTCACCTATAGTCACGCTGCTTGGTAACCCATTAATCGCTGTTGGCTGAAAACGGACAAACTCAAAATCATCAGTAAACAAGATGCGGTTGTTGATTGCATTATTGCGCATACTGTTATCGGTCACAAATGTGCGAGCATTGATAACAATCTCACCAATTTCGGCCGATGTCGGATCGGCCGGATCAAAAGCCACTTGTCCACCTACTTGATCGGTTTCGCCAAGCACAACAAAGTCCTCACCACGCAAAATTTCTGCAATCGTGAAGCTCGCGGTTGACCGGGATGGGTCAATCGTAAACACATTTCCGGCCGAAGCATCTAGCTCCACAACCGATTCACTAATATCTTCTGAAGCAACCTCCGACTCACGGAAGAACGACCAGTAAAAAATCCCGGCCAAGATCAGCACAACTACCCCACCGCCGATTAATAATTGGTTTCTGTTCATCATTTTTCCTCTAATATTCAAAACTAGTTTTTGTAAAACCAGCTTGATGTTAGACTGAACTTATCAAGTCAAAATTCAGGAAATATGAAGAACTTGTTTAATTTCTCAGCCAGTTATCTCGTCTACCGCCTCACGGGCAGAACGCGCGGCCGTGTGTACACTGCTCCAATCCCAGAAGCTCGTGTATGACGTACCAGCAAAATACAGCTTGTCGTCAACTGATTCCGCCATCGCCGCCGAAATCCATGTTGGCGCATTGTCTTCTAAATAAGCCGCACGTGCATACGGCTCGTCGTTCCAATTTTGGGTCATGTGCTTGATATAGGTCTCTGAAGCGATGCCATCAAACACCTCATCAAGCTCTCCCAAAACATTCGCCTTAAACTGCTCGTCTGACATCGCTTGGTATCTCTCAGCCTGTGCTCCAACTGAAAAAACGCCCAAAATATGTTTGTCACTCCTCTGTCCGTGTGAAGCATCGTAGAAGAGCCGCTGCCCTTCATCCGTACCGCTATCCTCAAAAGCAAGCGCAGAGGGGAAAAACCGTTCAGAAAACTCGAAAAAGCCTTTGAATCCACTCCAGATATTTGCTTCAGCCAAAGCATCTTGCTTACCTTCTGGCAAGGCAGGTGTAAAGGCAACATCCCCATCCTGCAAAATTTTCATGGGGATGGTGACAACCACTTTATCGGCCGAGTACGAGTTTCCGTTTGAGTCCATTAGCTGAACTTGTTCGCCGCTGTAGTCAATATCTACGATTGCGATGTTGTATCGGATATTTTCCCGAATGCTGGGAACGATATATTCGTCATAAAAATCAAACCATGACGAGCCGATAAATTTTAGATCTTCACCGCCCGCAGGTTCGGTTGAGTATTCTCCATCCTCGTAATACCCATCAGCATCTTTGTCAGGACTGTAGCCGATCAGTTCGATGTCGTGCTCAATCGAATCATCATTGATAATTTCATCCAACATTGCAGCCTCAACGTGCAGCCATTCAGCTCCTAGTGGAATAGGAAAGTCAGTAAAGGTTTTGTTGACCCTGAATCGTCCGCCGTAGACGGTGCTGGCTTCTAAAATTTCAAAGTCGACACCGCGCTGGGCTAACAAATATCCGGCCGCCATTCCAGCTGCCCCAGCCCCAATAATCAGCACCTTACCGTCATAAGCGCGCCCTTCTCCATCAGCACATCCTGTCAAAATCGAGGGCAACGTCATTGAAACCCCCAAAATACTGCTCAACTTTATAAAATCTCGTCTGGTCATTCCGTTCATGTCCAAATTTTATGTCAGACCGCATAAAAGACCATGATGGATTTGTTTAGGCGATTTAAAAAAAAGTATCCGAAAAATTGATTAAAATCGCCTCACAGCCAACGGGGAAATGATTTAATCGGACATTTATTTTCTTGAGTTTGCCTTAGGTGGCCATTAGATCATCCTATTGGTTTTGGATGTCTTTGGTTACAATACGGCGTTCAATAAAGCAGGATTGAAATCAAATGGAAGCAAGCAAGCAACAACATTATTTGGGCACCGTCGGGTTTGGCTACAAACAATGGAACGGCATTTTTTATCCGGCCGGC
>JBCCSO010000823.1:0-2669 GCA_039199965.1 Chloroflexota bacterium
ATTAAGTCGTTCCCATTGCTAGGCTTAGACGAGATAGATGAGCACTATCCTGATATTGCAGCCGAATTGGCTGATGACGGTAGCTGGACAACTGCGGCCGAGCAAAAGCTGATTGAAAATTACTGGACTCCCTCAGCATGATTTACACCTTGACGCTAAATCCAGCTATCGATCGCGAATACCGGGTCAGCGAAATTACGTTTGACTCAGTTTTGCGCGCGACAGAGACGCGCAGTGATCCCGGTGGAAAAGGCTTTAATGTATCAAGAATGGTTGCCCAACTGGGCGCTCCGACGACGGCTGTGGCATTTGCGGCCGGAAAGGCCGGGGAATGGCTTGAGGAACAGCTCCAAGGGCTGGGCATCGCTACCAATTTTGTTTGGGTAGAAGGGGAAACGCGCACCAACACAACTGTGGTAGCCGACCACCAGCACATCAAAGTGAACGAAGCTGGGCCTGAAATTTGTGATCGCTCAATAGCTGAACTTTTGCAGACAGTGCGCTCACAAGTGAAACCGGGAGACTGGTGGGTGCTGGCCGGTAGCTTGCCGCCCGGTGTGCCATCGAACTTTTATGCGCAGCTTGTTGGATTGATTCAGTCAGCCGGGGGGATGGTCTTTTTAGATACCTCAGGAGAACCATTGAGACAGGCGCTCAACAGCCAACCTAACTGGATCAAGCCAAATGAAAAAGAAGCGGCTGATGTGAGCGGCACTGAAACCCCGGCCGATGCCCTTGCATGGTTCGTTAAGCAAGGGCTAGATAATGTTGTGATTTCTCTTGGCAAAGAAGGCTCCATGTTTTTGCAAGGAGATAGGGCGATTGGCCTCAAGCCACCAAAAATTTTAGAGCAAAATCCTATTGGAGCCGGTGATGCATTTGTTGGCGGGATGGTTTACGGACTGGTTAACAATGAGGCACGAGGTGACGCCATCCGCTTAGGTCTGGTTTGTGGTTCGTTGGCAGCTTCCAAACCGGGGACTGATTTTGGAACGAAGGAAGAAATAGAGACGCTTTTAAACCAATTGTAGTTTGATAGCGTGTGGTTCAACTATCAAATTAAAACGTTATGAATACAAAAACTAAAATGAATGCGACATTGCAAAGATATGTACTGATCGGGGCGGGACTAGGATTGTATTTTGGATATTTTTTCCGCTTTCCAAGAGACCCAAACTTTGCATACGTGCTGGTCCTAGCACTTTTTGTCACATTTGTGATGTTTGTTGTTCGCCTTTTGGGACTGGTTTCTGCGTTTCAACGATTTAAGTTTTTTCAGCTGTATCGGATGACTTTTGGGGAAATTCTGAGACAGGTTCCGATCAATTTTTTGCAGTACGGGGCTATTTTAGGAGCACTTGAAGCCCGCCATGTTGTGCATGCTGCTGGGGGACGGGTAGGCACAATTGTTTTCATGACAGTTTTGGGTACCTTTGCTGGTGTTTGGTATTGGTGGCGGAGCCCAGATAAAAAGTGAAACAGTCTAGCGCACATGGGGCTACTTTGTAAGAAAATTAAAAGTCAAAGTTTTACTATTGGTGAAAAATCGACTTTGATCTTCAGCTTTTAGTTTTGCCGTCTGGAGAAAGGCTCTCTCTCTATAAATTTGCCGATTTAGTCTATCTGAAAGGCTAACTTCGATAAAGTTACGTAAAATAAACTAGTTTCCCATTAACCTAAAGTAAAAATTGGACCATCGGCCTAATTCGCTCCAGCGTGTTTCTTCTATACTGCTGGTACGGTTTAATCAGCCAAAAAGTTGGTGATTAAATGCGTTCCCCGCTCACAGTTAGGAGAATATATTTTGAACGGTCGGCCGGATGATTCCCTTTTCAAGGGTTCGATATTAGTTGTTGTATGTGCCTATTTTTTTTGGGGACAGGTTTTCCTGTCTGGTAGTTTTAGCTGGTCTCCTCAATTCAACCTCAATACGTTTTCGAAGCGCAGTGCAGAAACAACACGTTACGAACTGCGGTTAACCGAGGTGGATGGAAATCAGTTTGAGGAGCCGGTCTACTTTAGCGACGCGTCGGACATCCTAACAGATAAAGATATTGCGGAAGGGAAAAGCCTGATTAACAAATTGGGGATTGCCTTGTTTGATGAGAATGCTGCTGAAGTTAACCTTCACCGTCGTGAACTAGAGCGAACCTATTTTGGAAATTTTGAAACCGCCAAATATGAGATCATCTTTATCGATGTGAATCCGGTTGAAAAATATAGCCTCGAGTCATTTAGATCAGAGCGACTGGTTTCAGAGTTTAATCATCCGATGGCAGAAACGATTGCTGACTTATCACCCTAATTGGGGAAGACTATTCGGCTCTGGAAAAGGTAAATCTACCACGATCCCCGGCCGAATTTTGCCATCTTCACTGCAAACAGTAATCCTTGTGCCTGCATCCCAATATCCCCTTTTGATCATCCCCAATGACACATTCTGCTCGTAACGTGGTGACCAAATACATGTGGTAACATGGCCTACCTGTTCTCCTTTAATTTTGACAGGCCAAGGCTGCGCAGCCTTGGGGCATTTATCTCCACCGAATAAGACGCCACGTATCATTTGCTTCGGGCCTTCTTTTTGGATTGCGAGCAAAGCTTCTTTTCCAACAAAATCTATTGAGCCGTCAAGTGTGCAATATCGCTCCATTCCGCACTCAAGCGGG
>JBCCSO010000824.1:0-2666 GCA_039199965.1 Chloroflexota bacterium
GCAATTTAGGATTGGCTATTTCGCCAGATACCCCAACCGCTTTCCACACAATCCTGCCTGCCGAAAATGGAATGCTGGCTAGTTCTGACTGATCAAAGACCGCCATCTCACAAAAAATTCCATCTGCATAGAGGAGCTTGTACCCGTCGGCTGTATTTAGAAAATGAAAGTCAACGGGTGCAATTTCTGTTAGCCATGTTAAATCATTTAAAAAAGATTGCTGGTGTCCATCCTCTACAATGGCAAAGAAATCAAGATCAGAGTAGTCATCTAGCCTGTCTAACTCTTGACCGACTGAGCCCAGCCCGATCAATGCGAGTGAGTGCGGCCGTTTGGAAAATGACCTACCGATTTCGTTTAGTCTTTTTAGCAAGCGTTCAGTTTTTTCAGTTTGCATTGTTTTGTTACTCCTTTGTGTGCAGGCCAAAAATGTATCATCATCAATAGAGCGCGTCATCCGGGTTGCCCATGGCTCGATGTCACTTTAACATTGGGTCATATGCTCAGAAATGTCTATTCCTCGCTTGAAACACACGCACCATCGTGGATTAAAGATTTAGTCTCAGTTGAAACACGTATCAAACTTGGTGCATGGATCAAGGGGAGCAAGCCTCATGCCCAGCCCTATGACCCTGATTTACTTGCTAGACTCCTTGTTGACGCTGGATACGATCCGAATGCGTTTCTTCAGCTACCTGTTTCTTTACCGGCAGGACACACCATTGGCTCGCTGACGGCCGAAATTGAAAAGTTCAAAATTCGCAACTCGCCTGATATTCGCTCAGACAATTTGAACGATGAGGAGTACGATGGGTTGTGCCAGAGTTACTTGTCATTGCACCTGAAGCGATATCTTTACACGCTTGAACTTTTGCCTAAAAATACGGCTGGAAAACTGCTAGAAATTGGTCCAAGTCCATATCAATTCTCTCTGCTTGTTGATAAATACACTAAATACGAAGCCAGCTATGTAGATTATTTTGACTTTTTGCCGTCAGACACCGGGACCGCTCAGATGGTTTCGGATGATGGCGAAGTGATCAACTTTCCCTTTCACAATCTTAATATCGAGACAGATGAGCTACCTCTTAAAGATGGCAGTTTTGACTGTGTGGCGCTGTGTGAGGTTATCGAGCATTTGACAGATGACCCGCTGGGCGTGGTGCTTAAGCTCAAGCGGCTGCTGAAGCCGGGCGGACTCTTTGTTTTAACAACGCCAAATGTCGCCAGCTTGTCTCATACAAACAACCTGCTTCATGGACAAAATATTTATCATGCGTATTCAGGCTTTGGGATTTACGATCGTCACAACCGGGAGTATACCCCCCGTGAGCTGGTGAAACTCCTTGAGCACGCTGGATTTGAGGTTGAGCAAGTCAAAACATCGAATATAACCGCCACTAATGCGGCCGACTTTGCTCACTGGTCTGCGCAAGCAGGTGCATTGCAAAGTCGCATAACCGATTTAGGAGATTTCTCATTCATTTCTGCTGTCAATTCTGGACCGGCTAAATCAAAAAAGCCCCGCTGGCTGTATGATAATTTGCCAGAGAGTGAATTAGAGTAAACTTAAGCATCAAGCAGATAAGATGGGGCACGAGGATTAACATTGAGTAACGTACCAAAATCAGGCAGCTACGAAAGATATACCGACCCTGCCCTTATCCTTCGGGTATTAAACGAAACGAGAAACATTGCCGTTGTCGGGTTATCTCCTAAAGTAACGCGGCCGTCTCATGGTGTTGCACTGTACCTGAAAAATGCAGGGTTCAACATCATTCCCATAAACCCCAAAGTCGATGAAATAATGGGTGAAATAGCATACCCAGATTTGAATAGCGCGGCTGTTGAGCACAAGATTGACATGGTAGACGTGTTTAGACGGCCGGAAGATTGCCTGCCAATCGCTCAAGATGCTGTTGAAATCGGGGCAAAATCAATCTGGTTTCAACTAGGTGTGATCAATCAAGAAGCCGCGATGCTTGCGGAAGATAGTGGATTGGACGTGGTGATGGATCGCTGCGTTAAAGTTGAGCATTATCGTTATGCTGATCGGTTAACAAAAGAGAGTATGGAATAATGAATGATTCAGTTTTACTAAGAGAAACGGCCGACGGCGTTGCTTGGCTGACCTTAAATCGGCCGCAGAAATTTAATCCATTGTCGGAGGCGATGCTTGATGCGCTTCAAGCAGAGCTGGATGATATCGGGCAGGATGAATCTGTGCGGGTTGTTGTAATACAGGCGGAAGGCAAGGCTTTTTCGGCCGGGCATGACCTAAAAGAGATGCGCGCCAATCCGACTAAGGCGTTTTATGATCACCTTTTCGCCAAGTGCAGTAAGATGATGCTGTCCATTAATCAATTGCCTCAGCCAGTAATTGCTCGGGTGCAGGGCATTGCCACCGCTGCGGGTTGTCAACTTGTGGCCAACTGCGATCTAGCGGTAGCTTCTGACACGGCAAAATTTGCCACCTCTGGCATTCGGTACGGATTGTTCTGCTCAACACCGGCTGTGCCTGTTAGCCGTAATGTCGGCCGGAAAAAAGCGATGGAGATGCTGCTAACGGGTGAGTTCATCGATGCTAATGCAGCCGTAGCAGAAGGGTTAATCAACCACGCGGTCCCTACTGAAGAGCTAGACAGCGCTGTGCAGAAAATCATCGA
>JBCCSO010000825.1:0-2659 GCA_039199965.1 Chloroflexota bacterium
CAACGGGCAATGATGTCGCGTCGCTACGCTCGCTTCTCGACCAATCGCAGATTGGTCTAAAGCCCAACTTGTTTGGGCCAATCGCTAATGCGTGAGGGAACCTATTCAGGGCGCGTCGCTACGCTCGCTTCTCGACCAATCGCAGATTGGTCTAAAGCCCAACTTGTTTGGGCCAATCGCTAATGTATGAGCAGATCTACTCAGAGCGCTCAACAGCCCCAAAACCTACTGTCGTCCGTGAACCGGTTCCACAGATTGGCAAGAGGTGACCCAAGGTCTGCCAATACTGAAGATTTTTCTTTCCTGCTTTTTTGCCTGCTTTAAATTTAACCCGGCCGACAAACCCAATCTCCTGATTTTTCCGATCGTAGCTAACTGGCACCGTTTGAATATCATGCTGCTCAATAAAAATATTGTCTTCTACCCAGTTGAGCCAATATTCAGGGATAGAAAGAACCTCTGGAGCATAGTGATTCCAAACTTTGAGCGGCCGCATAAATACATTTCGCGGCATCGGTAGTGGCATATACCCCTCCCCCTGCTTGAAGAGAGTTGGTGACACAAAGTCTATCACCATTTCTCTATCGGCTGGGGTCTCAGCCAAGTCAACCCAGTCCGCACATGGGAAAAGCTGCACATTCTCAACAGAAAACTTTTGGTATTTGCCGAACTGCAGCTCTTTTTGCTGATGCTGCGCAATTTGCCAGCTATCAGCCAAGATATTGGCACACTCGTCATCAAAGGCTGTATAGCGCAATCCCGCTAGGTGTCCCTTGCGATCATAATATGGCACCATGGAAAAGGGTTTGGGGTCTGGATAGTCATGGAGCCATTCACGGTAGCGGGGATTGGCTGAGTCGAGAACGGAGCGGTAAAGCAGGCCACGGTAGCCGCTGGCGGTAATGTACCGGCCGTCGAGCGGTTTGTTAGTAGGGCTGAATGCGGTGGTAACGTATGAGATCATGGGTGTTCTATTTCCAGCTTTCTTATTCAACGATGCTGAAAAAACTGTGGTTAATTTGCAGTAGTTCACATATCAGGCCACAAGCCACACGATAAGGATTTACGGTTGAAATCTGTAAGGCTATGCAGACGGCCGCCATGTCTTCAGCAGGGTCATGACCACGTTCATAGGTCTGGTCAATAATTTCGCGTGAAGCGCCTCCAAAACCGTTGATCAAGATGCTGTCGTCTCGAAGCTTCCTCAGCATCTCTAATCGGGCTAATCGTGGATAAATAGATCGGATATCAATTTCATCCTTAGCCACTTCCAATTGCTCCCATAAATCATTGCGCCCATTCTCCTCTTTCAAAGTCTGCACAAGGGAATCTAATAAGCCTCTCCGATTACAGTACTGAACAATTTCTTGAATCAGCATCTTCTTCCCAATAATTCCTGAGAAGATATCTTTGTCGATGCTCATATCAAACAAGATACTCATAAGATCGTTCACATCAAACCCTTCGTCCATAATGTAAGCGAGCTGAATGAAGTGAGTTTGCTCCCAAGAGCTCCCTTGATATGCATCTTGTTTAGCAAGCCTCTCCAAGAGATATTGCCGTGTTGCAGACTGCTTTGACAGGTAAGATAAAACCGCATCTATAAAACGTACAACCCGGCCCAAAAAGTCTATAGCCCGGCCATTATCACGAGCGATCCGTGCATTGTAAAAAAGCTCAGCAATCTGCGCTTTCTTGTGTTCATCCAAATCTTTGTTTTCGTAATGAGAACACAGGCGTTCAAAGTTCGCCCCAACTTCTTCAAACTTTGGTATTAAAGCCACCTTATTGTTGAGACTCACCGCCTTTTGAAGATAGTTGTACGCTGTATCAAAATCAAAAATAAGCCGTGCTTTGCCATAGTTTAATAAGGGCTCAACAGCTTTGGCTCTATCTTCAATCTTCTCAATAACCTCACACACACCAGCAAAATCAAATCTTTTTAGTAGCGTGTGGATCGTCTCTTTTAAAAATGCATTCTGTAGCTGCTGACCTAAATGAAGTGTGGCGGCTGGATGATTCCCTTCCGGAAGGTAATGGACGGTGGCATCATCTTTGAAGAAACGAACGGCTTGGAATAATAGAGCCGTTGTGCAAGCTGGAACGCCTGCAGATGCTAATACATGCGCCTGAGTTTTAATGCCCTGATGGGCAAGTTCATCCTTAACCCCAACGATCTTTTCCTCAAAAAACGTCATCATTTGGTCATAACGAGTTGGGTTTTCTTTAACCGATATGACTTGAATTCCCATTAACCCCTTTTCAAACCGTCGAGGAAGCAGGGCCTGAATGATTTTGGCAAAATACAACGTGTCACCGCGATTAAATGTTGAGTCGGCTTGATCTGTATCAAACAAATACAAACCGCCAATTTCACCATAATTGTTAGCGATATGATTGAGCTGGGGTTCAAGTATTGGAAACTCAATCTGATCAAGAGGGAATGGGTCGGCCGCACCAGCTTCAATTTGATCCCAGACCTCTTTCCCTATGACACGAGCTGGTTTTTCTCGGGTGACGATAGGTTTGCCATTAAGCGTAATATCTCGATTCCCCAGATTTGTAAAAACACAATTCAGCATAAGGGCCTTACTTTTTCTTTGATCTTGGTTGGCAATTGATAATCCATTCACCATTTTCATCACTTTTGTCAACAGAC
>JBCCSO010000826.1:0-2656 GCA_039199965.1 Chloroflexota bacterium
CTATCATGCAGCGAAATTTAGCCAATCACAACGATTGGATTGTGCTCAACAACAGCATGCAGGTCTTAACCGATTGGTCTGAGCATGATGCTGATCTGCAAACTTGGCTCCGGCCGCATTTAGAGCGATTGAGCCACGACAGTCGAAAATCTGTGGCAAAACGGGCTACAAAATATTTGGCTAAATTAGACAGCTAGTATTATTCTAGCTGGGACTTTGGAGTCTACAGGATTGAATTGTCATATCCCATAAATCCTAAAATCCCAGACAGCCTTGATGTGTTGGAAGGGAGCAAAATTCTCCGTTTACATTTTATGTCAGGATCTGCACAGCCTCTCTTGCAGTACCCGCCTTCAGCGGGTTTTCCGAGGACAGCCGCCTAAAGGCAGCTACCACAAGCCCTACTTTGTCTTCAGTTTGTAAGGAACAACTGTTTGTTTAGCAGAGTAATCTGATCTCTGTTCCTAAACCTTTTTGCAAATCAGCCGATAGTGGCTAACATCCCCGACATGGACATTCCCGCGATCATTCTGACTCTGCAGAACGCAACCCTGTTCTCAGAAGCACTGTTGCCTATCTTTCTCATTCTGGCGTTGGTCGCCATGCAAGTGACCGATCGAGGTGCAATTTTGCTGCCCAGTTTGCTGGTTGTGTATTTATTTGTTGGGATAACAGTATCTTACGTGGCAATGCCTCACGTGGCGTTTAGTGTCTGGGTTGTAGGGATTTTCGGAACCATCATTTTGTATTTGGCTATTCGTCGAATTGTCGGCCGGACAGAGCCAAAAATATTGCTACAAGAGCGCGGCTATCGCATTTTGATCGGGCTGGCGCTGGGCATTGTGACGTGGCTCATTGGCTTCTTCTTAACGTATCCGGCCGGATCTGCGCTCATCTCAACTTGTGTATGGGCTCTTCTTTTATTGGGTAGTTTGCGCTTCTTTACCGCCAAGCGAGGCATGGAAATCGGGATCGCTCTGCTGGTCATTTTAAGCGGGGCGGGGCTTTGGATGACGGCCGTTAACAACAGCCCACTCATTCCCGGAGTTTGGGCGGTAGCCACCATATTCTTGGCGCTGGTTACCAGTTGGCTTACAGACCGGACCGAAGGGCAAACACAAGAGCCTGCACTAAGCTCATAACAGCAAATCAATCAAAGGAACAACTTCATGCGTCGTGTCAGCATTGTGGGGATTGGACAGGTGCCTGTCAAAAAACACTACGAGGAGAGGATGCGCACCATCGCCACGGCCGCTGTACTTGAAGCGATGGAAGAAGCTGGGGTAGCCAAAGTAGATGCCCTGTTTGCGGGCAATATGCTGGCAGATGAGCTTCAGGGTCAAAAACATCTGGCCGCACTGATCGCTGATCAAGTTGGGCTTGATTTGGTCGAAGCTTTGCAGGTGCGAGCCGCAACAGCCACAGGCGCGGCCGCACTGCGCATGGCCTACTTGGCCGTGGCAAGCGGTGAAGCGGATTCTGCGATTGCCGTTGGGGTCGAAAAAATGAGTGGGGGACCTGCTACGCCTGCCTTGGCCAAAGCCCTCGATGCCCGGTATGAAGTACCCTCAGGTGATACGCTAATTAGCAAAAACGCCCTGTTGATGAGCATGTACATGGAGCGGTACGGGATGCCTGAAGATGGACTGGTCAATTTTTCTGTCAACGCACACAAAAATGCGCTGACCAACCCCAACGCGTTATTTCAAAAAGAAATTGATGCGGAAACCGTTTTGAACAGCCGCATGATATCGCCCCCGATCCGGTTATTTGACTGCTCACCCGTGTGTGATGGTGCGGCCGCGGTGCTGCTGGTCCCAACGGAAGAAGCGCGGGCTTACCACGAGTCGCCGGTCCATATCATGGCATCGAGCGTCTCCACTGATCGATTTCGTGTTGAAGATCGGCCGGAGCCGCTGCTGCTGCGCGCAGCCCGCATGTCGGCCGTGCAGGCGTTCCGGCGGGCCAATGTCAACCGGAAGGACGTGTCGTTTTACGAGGTGCACGATGCGTTTAGTATCATGGCCTGTTTGCTGTTAGAAGCCGCCGGTTTTGCGCGGCAGGGGGAAGGCTGGCGCATGGCGGCCGATATGCGTATTGGTCCCGACGGGGAACTCCCTCTTTCAACAATGGGTGGGCTTAAAGCCAGAGGCCATCCGATTGGGGCAACTGCCATCTACCAAACGTGTGAAATTGTGCAGCAGCTCACCGGCCGGGCGGGAGCCAATCAGTTAGATAACCCAGAAATTGCGATGTTACAGTCTGTAGGCGGGGCCGCCTCAACCGTTTTAACCCACATCTTTGGTGTTTAGAATATTTAGACAGGACTTTTGCTTGCAAAGAGCACTGAGCCTGTCGAAGTGCGTTCTCACAGTTGCTGAACACGCATCGAGCGAAAGTCCAACCTGTAAATCCTGTCCGAAAATTATTCAGAAACGGTTAAAAGGATTGAATCTTGACCAGTGCCACCATCAGCCGTAATTTGAATCTCGCCCACAATCTCAACCGGAATCAGCAAGTTCGCTTCCCAGTAACCAAAATCATCAACCGAAACCACATCGCTTGCCGCAATGGAGCCATCGGGTAAACGAGCCTGAATCGAAAGTTCACCATCTGTGGCGTTTAGCGCTGCCCCCTGAAAGAAAACGGTCGAACC
>JBCCSO010000827.1:0-2648 GCA_039199965.1 Chloroflexota bacterium
GTTTGAAAGTGGGTGGCAGCAACTTAGGCTTTTTACTCACCCCAACTGGGGCCGTGCTTGATATGGTAACGGTGACGCGTACAAAAGCGGATGAGTTTGTAATCGTGGGGAACGATGAAAGTGCGGCCAAAGTCAGTGCGTGGCTTAAAGCGGTAAACGCGGGCGAAGCTCAAATCGATACGGAAAACCGATCCGCCAAGGTGGCTAGTTGTGAGCTGTTCGAAGCTTCAGCCGCTTACGTATCTGGTGCGGACAGCAAAGCTAACTATGTTCTTTTGTCTCTCCAAGGTCCAAAAGCGGCAGCCACGTTAGAAAAAGCTGGTGCGGGTGAATACGCTCGTTCAGGCGGAAACGTCGGCCGGAAAGATGGCTTTGAGCTATTTGTTCCTGCAGACAAAGCGGCCGATGTATGGAGCGCTCTGATTAAGGCGGGCGCTACGCCAACCGGTTACGAAGCAACAAATCGAGCACGTACGATCAAGGGCATTGTGGCAATGAATTCTGAAGTAGGTGGCAACATTGACCCAGATTCAGCCTGCTACGGCAACAGTGTGAAGCTGTGGAAGCCGTTTTTTATCGGCCGTGCAGGCTACATTAAAGCTTTTGAAGCCCCTAGAAACACGATTGTGCGCTTCTCACTGCCGAATCCCGGAACGGTGCCAGCGACTTGCTCCCCAGTTTTTGATGGCGGCAAAGAGGTTGGCTCTGTTACCAGCATCGCACTAGATGCGGCTGGCCAAACGCTGACAGGTATGGCGTATGTCCCGCTCAAATACCGTCGCAGAAAGAGCAAGCTGTCTCTCAGCGTAAATGGTGAAATGATTGCCAGCCCAACCCTAACCCGATTTGGAAAGTAGCTGGTGAGTAGCTGGTGAATGGAAAGATGACGCAAAGCAAGCAGCTGTCTCTCTACTTAAAATCAAGTTGAAAACAAAAAAGCGGGATTTGATTTTTACGATCAAATCCCGCTTTTTCATGTTTGAAACCTTACTTATGCAGTTTTGCCGGCCGCTTGTTTTTCTCGAAGCTGCTCCAACTTGTGCTTGGTTTCACGCCATGTAATTTTCGATAGTCCCAGCTTTTCACGTATAAGATCTGGTTCAACGCCATTTTTGAGATCTGATAAGGCAGATACCCAGCGTAAATTCTCAAATGAAAGCAAGCTGGGTTCTAGTCCAGCCTCTGCGCCGATGTCTTTCAAAATGTACTCAAGATTGCGGGGGGTACAGGTAAATAGCTCATCAGCTAAGTTGTACTGCGTGATGTAATCGTCAACGGCTTCAATCCAACTAGGCTCAACCGCAATACGACGTTCTTTGTACACCATACGAGGGTTGGTGTAGCGAATAAAAATTTGTGGAGCTGCATCGTCGCGCTCAATGTGTTCAAGCTGCAACCCTTTGGCTTCGCCTTTCTTGACGCCTGCCTGGAGTAGTAAATTTAGTAAAACAAACGGCCGAGTATCTCTTTTGCGTTTGTTGCCATGGATGTCTTTGGCCCCACGCCATGCATCTGCAACTTTGACGGCTGACTCAACTTCGGCCAGGGTAGGGATAGTTGGCAGCGGGCTGCTCACGCTTTTTTGCGCCACACTGCTGGCCGGATCTAAATGAATAGCTTCACTCCGATTGAGCCAAGCAAATAAGACCTTCAAGGTCGTTACCCGTCGGGAATAAGTCTTTGGACTGCATGGGACGCCGCGCTCATACTGTAGCCAATTCAAGAACTTATTTAAGTCATCTGAATCAATTTCTCCGATTGGTTTATTGCCTAAATATTTATGAAGAAGGCGGATATCACTTAAGAATGATTTGACCGTGTTGTTGGCGAAACCCTCGGCGCGCATGTGCTCTTCAAATAATGCCATCGCATCGAGCAAAAGTGTCTCTTTGCTTAATTTTTGTGATCCGATGAACGCGTTGCTATCAGACATAGCTTCGCCTTTTCCTTGCTGAGATTCCACTAAATTATTTCTCCTTGAACACCTGCTGACGTCTGACACCCTTTGGCTGTGTCGACCTAAGGCAGATATTTTCCTCTACAATGTGCTGGCCAATAATCGTATTGTGGCGTTGATCGTTACGGTAATTGGCCTAGTTTTGTTGCAGTTTTCTTGTTTTAAGCGTGTTTTTCGTCTCTGGTAAGACAACTTTTCAATGAGACGATTGACGATGAGCCCGTATCCTGATGTCAAATCTGTCAACTTGTTTGTGCTTCGCGATTTGACTTTGATGACCTTCCCCAGCAGCATTAAACTTGGAGTATTTGGATCATCTTGAATATTCTGATCACCTCTGGTTTGGATTTGTTCACCATCGCTTGAGACTACCCGGTGTGTCAGTAATGCGTCCCCATTCCAGAGTGTAATAATATCTCCTTTTTTTAAGGTTTCAAATTTTATTGCTTCAAGAAAGACGCAATCCCCTGGTTTCAAGAGGGGAAACATACTGCTGCTGATAACAGTCAGAGATGGTGATTCACCTTGTTCGGCCGCTTTTTTAATAAGAGAGGCGACAACATCAGAATGATTTTGAATATCAAATCGATTATCCATAAAGCTCGTTTTTGGTAACGTAATCGACGACTGATGGGGGAACCAAGTAGCGAACAGTTGATTGGGTAGATAATTGATTACGCAACCAAGTTGA
>JBCCSO010000828.1:0-2643 GCA_039199965.1 Chloroflexota bacterium
CGCAAGATTCCATTCAGACGGCAGGTTGATTTGCCAATCGAATACAAAGGGATCAAACTTGCCACCAGCTATCGAATTGACATCTTGGTCATGGAAAAAATAGTCCTTGAGCTAAAGGCAATCGAGCAAGTTAAAAAAATCCATGAGGTACAGTTGGTAACTTATCTCAAATTAGGTGAATGGCCTCTAGGTTTGCTGATGAATTTCAATGTGGAAGTCATGCGCAAAGGTATCCACAGGAAAATAAATGGCAATATTGAGGGTTTAACCCTCTAAGTTATATCGAACACGGAGGCACGGAGTTTTTTCAAAAAATCTCAGTAAACCTCCGTGTCTCTGTGTTCGGTGAAAATAAAATGAGTATACGAATTGAAAAGAATGGACCGGTTTGGACCGTGATTAACTCACGGCCGGAAGCGAGAAACGCTGTTAATCCTGAAAACTCTGAAGCGCTGTACAACGCCTTTATCGAATTTGAAAACGATGGCTCCGCCAAGGTTGCGGTGTTTTGGGGCGAAGGGGGCGCATTCTGTGCTGGATGGGACTTAAAACACGCTGCCGCCATCCAAGATGATGACCCGCTCGAAGACCTCACTTTTCCCAAACAAGATAGCGAACACTGCCAAGGACCAATGGGACCCAGCCGACTCGAGTTAGACAAACCGGTCATCGCGGCCGTGGCTGGCCCGGCCGTAGCTGGCGGGATGGAGCTCGCCATGTGGTGCGACTTTCGCGTGATGGAACAGTCAGCCTACATGGGCGTTTACTGCCGCCGCTGGGGTGTACCGTTGATTGACGGTGGCACGGTGCGCCTGCCCCGTTTGGTGGGTAAAGGTCGTGCGCTTGAAATTATTCTCACCGGCCGCAAAGTCCCGGCCGAGGACTGCGCCCACATTGGTCTATGTGAGTATGTTGTGCCCGACGGCGAATCACGAGCCAAAGCAGAAGAGCTGGCCCATGAAATCGCACGCTTCCCAGAAAGCACCATGCGGGCCGACCGCAGATCGGCCATTCATCAGCAAGGGCTGTCTGAGCGGGACGCTCTGAAATATGAGTGGGCAAACGGCCGGCAAGAAGTCCAAAATGCAGGCATCGCTGGTGCTGCTAGATTTAGCTCTGGTCTTGGCCGTCACGGGGACTTCAGCAAAATTTAAGCCATGACCGATTTCAGCAAACTTCCCAACGTCAATATCTGGATGACCCATCCTGACTTGACCCAAATACAACAAGTAGACTTCCCCGCCGGGTATCACATGCGCTTTTACCAAGGAGCTGAAGATATTGACAAATGGGTCAAAATCCAGCAAATTTCCGACCCATTTATCACACCCACGGCCGAACATTTTAATAACTCTATGCCGGGCACCACTGAATTCCGATCTAAACGTATCATGTTTCTGGTTAACCCAGTGGGTCAGGATATCGGGTCGATTACCGCTTGGCAAACAACTAAGCTAAGCAAAAATGAAATCGGTCAGATCCACTGGGTAGCAATCCTACCAAGTGCGCAGGGTCAGAGGCTGGCAATCCCCATGACGATTGCGGCTTGCCAGCGCATAGTTGATCTAGGCCACACAAAAGCGTGCCTTTCAACCAATACGCGCCGCATTCCGGCGCTTAATTTGTATGCCAAGCTTGGCTTTAGACCCATGTTTCAAGCCATCGATCAAAAGGAGGCGTGGGCCAAAATTGCCCTCTTGATCAAATATTAATAATCCAAATCGCCAGCTACAAGCTAACATATAAAAGTGCGTGGCACTCCCCCCACAAACAGGACCGAATTCTGAGTGTTTTCATGGGGAGTGCCACGCACTTGGAGCAAAATTTTCAAAGATCAAGTATTAGCAGCAACGTAGGTTAGACCTTTTACCTGCTGTCAAACTGAACATTAGTGAACGAGAGAAGTGATATGAATCGCTATAAAAAATTGATGGTCCGCATCCAAAACGGGGAAAAAATATTGATCGATGGGGCAACTGGCACTGAGGTAGAAAGAAGAGGTGTCCCGCCCGTCAAGCACGCTTGGAACGCTGGGGGCGCCAAAACCCACCCGGATCTCATGCGTCAAATTCACGCAGATTACATCGCGCTGGGGGCTGAAATTGTGATTTCAAACACGTTCGCCACCGGCCGGTCGTTGCTCGAAGACGCAGGCTGGGCAGATGAGTTTGACTTGCTGAATCGTCGTGGGGTTGAATTGTGCATTGAAGCCAGAGAGGCGCAAAACAAGCCAGATATTTTGGTTGCAGGTGGCATCTCTCACTGGTGGTGGAAAACCGAACCGGCAAATGACGTGCTGCGCAAAAACACCCGCGATCAAGCCATCATCATGAAGGAAGCCGGAGCCGATTTGATCATGCTCGAGATGATGTGCGAGATCGATAAAACGCTGATTGTCTTGGAAGAATCGCTCAATTCAGGGCTGCCGGTGTGGGTCGGCTTTAGCTGCCAAAAAAGCGAATCTGGTGAGATTCAGCTTTTGGACAATGAAGAGCTACTGGCTGATGCGATCAAAGCGATTGAGCCATACAACATCCCGCTGATCAGCATTATGCATACCAGAACCCCAAATGTTGATGATTGCTTGGACGTTGTGCAATCCCTCTGGAGCGGGCCGATTGGTGTCTATGCCCATTCAGGCAG
>JBCCSO010000829.1:0-2634 GCA_039199965.1 Chloroflexota bacterium
ATAGGTGACGGCCGCCTTGACCGGTTTCCCGCTTGAGCCGCTAAACCACGCGGCTCCGCTCATCGTCTGACCAATCCCATCAAATCCTGGTTTGTTCCCCCACGGTCCGTCGCTGCCAAATGCGCTGTTGGCGACTAAAATGATGTCCGGTTTTATGGCTTTTAAGCTGGCGTAATCGAGCCCTAATTTCTCTAAAATATTTCCAGGTAGATTGGCAACCACCACATCGGCCGTTTGGACCAATTTTTGGATGATAGATTGCGCAATTGGCTGCCCCAAGCGGAGGGTCATCCCTTTTTTGCCCCCGTTGTTCTGCATAAACATCGCTCCGTCTGATAGTTTGTTGGCTGGCTCAAGCGGAATCATAAAACGATCTTCGCCGCCACCCGGCCGCTCGATGCGGATGACTTCTGCCCCCAATTGGGCCAGCAGCATAGCGCAGTATGGGCCTGCTATGTACCGGCCGAAATCTAGCACGCGGATATTTTTGAGGATGGTCATGGCTGAGTTTATAACTGAAATGAGCAGTTCAGGAAAATGGAACGCTATGCTGAAAAATAGATCAATTCATCGGAGTGGGAAACATGTCTGCTAGAATCGTACCCGTGAAAACAAAAAAGGTAAGTAAGCCCTCCATTTTTTTGAAAATGCTGCCACCACTTTTGGTTTGTATTGCATTTTGCTTGTTTAGCTGCCGAGTTCCTACAGATGCTCCCATCACCACTAACCCGACCTCAACAACGGTTGTACATGCAACAGAGGCTCAAAATATTGCTTACATATGTGCCGATGTTGATCAGAATTGGGGAACCAACTGGCCTACCGTTCTTCAAGCACTGGATGGACTGATCGATCAAAATAAAACGTGTGGACCAGAGCCGCTTCTTAGCAAAAAATATGCAGCGCATTTTAATTATGCCAGCGAACTTGAATCATCTAGTCAGATCGAGCTAGCTGTTGAAAACTACACCTTAGCATTTCAGATTGACCCGAATCGTACAGAAGCATTGAACGCATTGGTTAGATTGGTCGCCCTGCCAGAGCCAACGGCCGTGGTTTGTGAATCTGACCTGCCGCCACTTCCAGACCCTTCTTTAATGTTGCCTAATCAAGCTGTAGAGTTTGTAACACTAAAAAACGATCAACTTTATTGGCAAGGTGAAGCATATATTGTGAAAGGAGTCAACTATTATCCACGACTTGCCCCTTGGCACCGCTTTCTGATCGAAAGTGATTTGGCCCAGATAGAGGAAGAATTGGGACTGATTGCGGATGCCGGTTTTAATACAGTCAGAATCTTTTTATGGTATGAGCCTTTGTTTCAGTGTCAGCCTGAAGATGCTATCCCTAATGAGGCAATGTTTCAGAAAGTTGACGAGATTATTCGCATAGCAAATCTTTACGATCTGAAGATCATCCTGACGCTAAACGATCTACCAGATTTACTTTTTCGTCCTCTCTACACTGACTGGGCACGATATGATGCGCAAACGACATACATTGTCAGAAGATATATGCATGAGCCTGCCATTTTGGCTTGGGACTTGCGCAACGAAGGGGATCTAGATTACGGGGCGCGAGATGCGAATGAAGCACGTTTTACGAAAGATGAGGTTATTGATTGGCTGAGCCATATCAGTCGCGTTGTCCAAGAAAATGACCCTAATCATCTAGTAACCGCCGGATGGTGGGGTGATCCTAGTGTCACCGAAGCACATGTTGATTTTCTATCCTTCCATCACTGGTATGATGCTGCCTCTTTAAAAGCAAAAATTGATGAATACATCATAAAAACGGAGAAGCCTATTTTGCTGGAAGAGGTCGGGTACCATAGCTGGGCCAGTGGACCGGTAGATCAGAGAGATGAGGATGAACAAGCTGTGCTGCTTCAGCAGGCGGTTGAACTTAGTGAAGCTGAAGGTTTGCTTGGTTGGGTTATTTGGACAGCTTTTGATTTTGCTCCTCAGAACGAACAGGCAGAAAATTTTGAACATCATTTTGGTCTATGGCGGATAGACTTGTCGCCAAAACCAGCTTTGGGATCTATCATCCCTGAAAAAGACCAATCTAAGTAAGTCGTTTTGTGCACTGTTTCTACAAAGACCTTTCAGGATTTTTGCACTCATGCGCCTTTTCTAAAGAAATTAGAAACCTGAAAGGTCTAGAACACGTGATATGAGTAAATAAACCTCCTATGACAACAAAACTCATTCTATTAGGTACCTCATCCCCCAGGATGACGTCAGAGAAATTTGAAACATCTTTTGCTCTTTTAATTGATGGGGCGGTGTACGTGATTGATGCCGGTAGTGGGGCTTACGGCCGGCTGATTCAAGCGTTGGCCAAACATGGAGATGGTGTGGCCGAAGTTGACTTACGGCACGTCTTTTTGACCCACCTACACCCAGACCATACCTTGAGCTTGCCATCGTTTATTTTTGGTCCGTACCAACTGGGGCGGCAAGAACCGATCAGCGTGTACGGTCCAGCGGGCACACAGGCGATGGTGGATCACCTGATTGAAGCCTACAAGGTTGGCATTCATGAACTCCAGCATCACGGACCACGTGAAATGCCGTCAGTGACCGTCAATGTAACCGAGATCAGCTCCGGCATTATTTTTGAGGATGAGCG
>JBCCSO010000830.1:0-2631 GCA_039199965.1 Chloroflexota bacterium
CGCCTGATAGGTCGCAGTAATGGGTCTGATTTTCAACACAGGCAGCTACTAGTTTAGAGCCATATTTGCCGTAGGGGCCCACAGTTGTGAGGATGACTTTGGTACGTTTGACCATGGCGTCCAAGCTGGCTTCGTCGTTGCTGTCGGCCGTAATCATCGGCACGCTGTCGTCAGCTACTTCGTTGCGGACGGTTTCTAGTTTGGCGGCGTTGCGGCCGGCCATCGCCCATTTTAAGGATGGGTCGTGCCCATATTGGTCGTATAAATATTCAGCCACTAGTCGGCCGGTGAACCCTGTGGCTCCCCAGACAATAATGTCAAATTCTCGTTCGTTATTCATCATTTCCTCTTGTTGACAACCGTTTGCGGGGACCATACCATTGCCAACTTAGATGTACAAAAGTTCAGATACAATATTTGGAAGATGGCTAGATATAAAGTTATAGATAAAGAGACCCTGCAGACTTTCTTGCTCGATCAATCAGATTGGAATATGTTGGAGTCAAAGCATCCTAAAGCTGATGGGGGCATTAAACGAGAGCTACATCGCGCATTGAAATTTCGCACGTATGATGAGGCGTTTGCGTTCATGACGGCCGTTTCCAAGCAGGTTATCGTGCCGCTAGACCACCATCCCCGCTGGCTGAATGACTACAATCGGCTAGAAATGTGGTTCACGACATTTGATTATGGGTGTCAGATTTCGAATGTGGATTTGCAGGCGGCCGCACAGATTGAAGCATTGTGGGATGAGTTCTCACGTAAAGAAAAGTAATGTACATCCAATTTTCAACCTTCAGCCTCCAGTAGTTTTTGCTTCTTGCAGATATAAACGGCTCTTTTGCATTCAACGGGTAATCAACATGTACAACTTGAGTCTAGGGAACTTAATCAGCCTAAAATGAGATGGTTTGAGTAAAGCTGACAAACTTGACCACTTTTTGTGCATCTTTTTAAACAAATAGCCGTAGTGCAATTTGACTGTTGATGATTTAGGTGTTTTGATTGAATCTTAAAATTGACTAAATCAAATCTAAATTTTCGGCCGATAGACTGTAAATATTGACTTTTACCGTATCTGTGGAGGATATGATGGACAAAAAAACTTCAAGAATTATTCAAATTTTACTCGCAATTTTTTTACCCCCTGTGGGCGTATTTTTTAAAGTGGGCTTGGGCCTCCAATTTTGGATCAACCTGCTGCTAACAATCTTTTTCTTCTTCCCGGGCATGATCCATGCATTATGGGTCATTCTTGACGACTAGGTGAGAGCCA
This sequence comes from Chloroflexota bacterium, assembly GCA_039199965.1. Taxonomy (GTDB): domain Bacteria; phylum Chloroflexota; class Anaerolineae; order Promineifilales; family Promineifilaceae; genus WTJY01. The sequence continues at coordinate 1,277 of JBCCSO010000830.1, forward strand.
TGAATTTCTTTGAATAAAATCCGGCAGAAACCAGGCTTTTACTTGAATCAACCGCTATTTTTCTTCAAATAAAATCAATTTGTTTTTCGCGGTTGGTCAAATTGCAGAATCAAAATAGTTAGAAACAAAAAAAGAGGTGATTGAAAGTTTCAATCACCTCTTTTTTATTTTTAGTGAAAGGCTTGCCTACTTCTTGCCGCGGGCTGCCTTCTTGGCTGCTTTTTCTTCCTCTTCAGCGACGCGAGCTGCTTCTTCACCGGCCGCACGGTCTGGTGCGATAGCGCGCCAGTAGCTGATCGGCTTCGACAAACGCTCTTTGTCATGAATGTGAGCGGATGAACGGTCGTAGCTTGCCAGCTCGTAGTCATGATCCATCTTGATCGCGTCAAACGGGCAAAATTCAGCACAGTAGCCACAGTTCATACAAATGTCGATGTCGATGAAGAACGCACCTGGCTCTGACTTCGGACGGCCGTTTGGCTGTTTGCCACGTTCGATCCAAATACACTGTGGTGGGCAAACTTTTGCACAGATACCACAGGCAGTACACCAGTCTTTACCTGCTTTTTGTCCCGGCATGGGATCGTCCATCACTAAGAATGGAACAAAGCGGAAACGCTCAGGGACCGGCAATTTTTCTTCAGGATAATTGACCGAGATAACACCTTCAGCTTTTAAACTTTGGCGTACCTTGAGTGTTTCTTGGTTAAATTTATCCTCCCCACTGAAATTCCACGGGACAGTATACGTCCGAATAAAGTGCTTCATTGTGGTCCGTAGACCTTTAACAAATCCGATTCCGTACATAATTTTATTGAAAAGTAACAAGTGGAAAGTAGAAAGCGAGAGGTCTGCGGGACCTATTCAAGCTTTTTACTTCATACTTAAAACTACCTATCCGTTTCTCCCAATACAATATCGATACTGCCTAGTACAACAACCAAGTCTGCAATTTTGTCCCCAGTGCTCATTTTGCCCAACGGGGTCAAGTTAATAAAGCTCGGTGCGCGGATGTGGTAACGATCTGGATTGGTTCCCTTAGGTTTTGTCATGACATAGTAGCCAAGTTCGCCTTTCGGGTTTTCTACTCGGCCGTAAGAGTCGCCACCTTGCGGTACACGAATCGCGTAAGCCGGTTTGTCTTCGATATGTGTGCGGCCGCCGTCTGTTTCTTTGATATAAGGCAGCACTTGGCGCAAGATTTTCAGGCTTTCCGCCATTTCATGCACCCGCACCCAGTAACGAGCGTAAACATCGCCCGCCTGTTCAACGGGGATGTCAAAATCAAGATGCTCGTAGTATGAATAGGGCTCAGCTTTGCGCACATCATACTGCACGCCACTGCCGCGTAAGAC
>JBCCSO010000831.1:0-2624 GCA_039199965.1 Chloroflexota bacterium
TTGCATTTTTAAAAAAATTATCCGCAAAGAATTTTTTTTAGGCAAGCCTAACAATTATGCTATACGTATTTTAGTCGATCCTAAAAATATGACAAGGCAAACGATCTTTTAGATCGCAAAATAGTTAGTTTTGAGGCTATTATGGCTAAAATCGCATACATAGGGCTACCGGCCCACGGACATACAAATCCGACCCTCCCGATTGTGAAAGAACTCGTCCAGCGCAATCATGAGGTCATTTACTACAACGCTGAATCCTTTCGCAAGAAAGTTGAACCCACCGGCGTCACTTATCGGCCGCTGCCCGAACCGCTCCCAACAGAACGGGAAATATCTGAAGCGATGAGCAAGTTCATTCAGGCATCGCTGATGTTTTCAAAGATGAGTCGGCCGCTAGCAAAGTTCTTGATTGAAGATCTAGCCAAAGAGAAGCCAGATTTGGTGCTATACGACTCGGCCGCCATGTGGGGCTACATTTCCGCCCGCGTCAACAACATTCCGCAGATATGCATTATCACCACCTTTGTGCTCGATGGCTCACAGGGGGCGATTGGCTTTGGCACGATGGCTCGCTTTATTTTGTCATCGCTGCGCCACATCCCCGGCCTGCTGCGCTGGCGCCGGAGCATGACTCAAGAGTTTGGGGCTGAGAATTCCGGCGGCATCACCGAATATGCGGATCTGAACCTAGCCCTTACGTCTAAAGAATTCCATCCTCCCAACACGATGATTGATGAACGCTTTCAGTTTGTAGGCCCATCCATTGATCGTTCAACGCGGGATGGCTCATTTCCGTTTGAACAGCTAAGCGGAGGCCAAAAAGTCTATATTTCGCTAGGCACCATCAACAATTTAAACACAAGCTTTTACAGAACGGCGTTCGAGGCATTTGCAGACTATCCGGCGCAGTTTATTTTGTCGGCCGGAAAAAATACCGACATCGCCAGCCTCGGCAACATCCCCCCCAATTTTCTTGTGAAGAATTACGTGCCGCAGCTCGATCTACTTCAAGAAGTCGATGCTTTTATCACGCACGGTGGGATGAATAGCGTGCATGAAGGGCTCTATTTTGGGGTACCTGAGGTGGTTGTTCCCCAGCAGTTTGAGCAGTTGCTCAACGGTAAACGGGTGGCCCAAACCGGCTGCGGCATTTTGCTGGGGGACAGAAAGCCCTACGGCCGGGTGACGGCGTCTGAGCTAAACACGGCCATCAAAAAAGTCCTCACTGATCCCAGCTACGCTGAAAACGCAGAAAGAATCGGGAGGACGTTGAAAGCCGCCGGTGGGTATCAACAGGCAGCAGATTTAATTGAAAGAAAGCTTGGATCTAAAGTCGTCGTCGTTTGATTTCTAGACCAGTCTGGTTTTGAAAACCAGACTGGTCTTTTGAACAAATTTACCCAAATCGGCCGGTAATGTACTCTTCCGTTTGCTTGTTTTGCGGATTCGTAAACATATCGCTGGTTTCTGAAAACTCCACCAAATACCCAGAGCGATCTTCCGCATCCATGTTTAAGAAGGCGGTATAGTCAGACGCCCGCGCCGCTTGCTGCATATTGTGCGTCACAATGATAATCGTGTACTGCTCTTGGAGCTGACGCATCAGCTCTTCAATTTTGAGCGTAGCAATCGGGTCAAGGGCTGAGCAGGGCTCATCCATCAGGATGATTTCCGGTTTTACAGCGATGGTGCGCGCAATGCACAAACGCTGCTGCTGTCCACCAGACAGTGAAAGGCCAGACTGGTCTAGCTTGTCTTTGACCTCGTCCCAAATCGCGGCGCTGCGCAGAGACTCTTCCACTAACTGGTTCATATCACCCTTATACCCGTTAATGCGGGCCCCCCACGCGATATTTTCATAGATGCTTTTGGGAAACGGGTTTGGCTTTTGAAACACCATCCCGATACGACGGCGTACTTCTACCGGGTCTACGTCATCATCGTATAGGTTTTTGCCACGATAATTGATTTCACCTTTCATGTGGGAAATGGGAATGAGATCATTCATCCGGTTAAACGCCCGCAAGAGGGTGCTTTTGCCGCAGCCGGAAGGGCCAATAAATGCGGTAATTTTGTTGCGCTCAATATCAAGATTGATGTGTTTGACCGCTCGAAAATCTCCGTAATAAACGTTTACGTCTCTGGCCTGTACAGCGATATTTGAGCTTGTACCGTTTAAACTTGCCATGTTTTCCTCATTGTCAACCCGATCCTGCATCTACAGAGAGGTTGAATATCTGTTGCGTAAAAAGATTGCTGATGCATTGAGCGTCAGCAAGATAACCAGCAGTACCACAATGGCAGCGGCCGCAATATGCTGAAACTCTGCCTGCGGCCGGGATGTCCACTGATAAATTTGAATGGGCAGCACTGTAAACCTGCTGAAGAAGGTTGGGTCGCGGCTGATGACGGTTGAAGCACCAACCACCAACAGCGGAGCAGTTTCACCCACTGCGCGGGACATCGCCAAAATCGTCCCAGTCAGAATACCGGGTAATGCTTGTGGCAGAACGTGTGACCAAGTCGTTTGCCATTTGGTAGCGCCCAAGCCCATCCCGACCCGGCGAATAGAACCCGGAACCGCGCGCAAAGCTTCTTGAGCGTTGATAATGATGATGGGCAAA
>JBCCSO010000832.1:0-2622 GCA_039199965.1 Chloroflexota bacterium
CCGCGCGACCCTAAATCTGGTAGCCCGATGCGCCCTTTTGTTTGACCGCGAACCTGCTCGATCTTGGTGGCATTTTTTCCGATGGTGACGTTTTCGGCCCGCAAACGCCCTTTGGCATCCCGGCCGACTGTAAACGTCACCTTTTGACCTTCGGCCGGTTTTTTGTTGTTTTGGACGGCGCTTTTGTGGAAGAAATAGTCCTTACCACCCCCGTCAGGCTGAATAAAGCCAAATCCCTCACTTTCTTTCCACGTTTCGATAATGCCTTGTTCTCTTGCCATTCGCCGGATTATAGCCCAAGAGTCGGAAGATGATGGTCGCAACACTGCGTAGGTTATTTGTGCCGCTGGCGTAGATGAGCCATCGGCCGTTTTATGCTATTTTGTAGACACCTATCCGATTTTTTTCAGAGGCTGTTTATGAAACAAACGCTGTGGGGCACAATTTTGTTTTTTTTCCTTCTATTGCCGGGCCTGCTGCTTTTTTCTTGCGGAAGCGATGAGCCTGTATCCATGCCAGCGGCCGCTGTTACACGGCCGCCTACAAATGAACCAACCGCGACGGCCACGGCAACTGCCATCCCACCCACTGCAACGGCTACAGCCGTGCCTCCAATGAAAACCCCAGAACCTGAGCCAACAGTGACGGAAACATTGACCCCAACCAGTGTGCCCGTTGCGACCCGGACCGCCATCCCACCAACTGAAACCATAGCCCCTTCACCCAGCCCAACAGGTCAAACTGATTTAGGACCCGTTTTAGAATGGGTGTTGCCCAAAGAAACGCCACTCACGCTTTTGTCATTTTCTGGTGGCTCAATGGATGGATTCGTGGCTGAAGGTGAACTGGCCTATGCATTCTTGGGGGAATCGCTGGCGGTGATTGATATGAGCAAGGGACCTTATGGTGAAGAAACTTATAGACTATCACTGCCGGATATATCATGGAATTTTGTACGCTCCGGCCGCTTTCTGTTTGCCTATATGCCCAGTCGAATCGTATCCGTTATTGATTTGTCTGATCCGCTAAAACCGTCGGAAGTTGCTCGAATCAAGGGCTTGGGGCCGGGTCAGCTGCATTTGGGTGAAAATGATCAGGTTTACTTTCATACCAATGAAAATAGGTGGTGGAAACTGGATGTCGATCAAGTGCTGCCTGCAGAACGACAGTCGGGTAAGCCCCAGCTGAAAAGTTTAGACTTTGATGATTCAGACTTTTACGATCAAATTTTCCGGCCGAACGAGGCGTTACTTTTACAACAACTTGATCAGTTAAATCCCGGCGCAACCCACTGGTTTCCCAGTCAAGTCCAGCGGATGGGTAATGACTACATCTACTGGACGCCCACACGGGGAGAGTCGGGTGGGGGACAATTGGTCCGCGTTGATGTGTCTGATCCTGAAAACGTGACTGTAAAATCGATTTATCGGTCTTTTACAACCCAAAACATTCATTACACAGATGGCTTTATCTATTCTGCTTTTTCAAACGAACTCTCAGGAGGGAGCAGTTTGATTGATGTGCGTGATCCCGTTAATCCGCGCATGATAGAAATTTTGCCCTACGCTGCGAATGCTCACATTGTCGAAGAAAACTATCTGCTGGCTGGCAATTTTCCGGGCTTAAATGTTTACGACTTAGCCAATAATTTTGAATTAGTTTCAGAAGTAAGGGTCAATAACGAGCGTGCTCAGTATCCATTTCTGGCACAGATTGTTACCGACCTAGAGCGTAATTTGATGCTTGGATTAACAGGCATTTATGCTGAACGTGGAGGAGTTGTTGTTTACGCGATTGATAATCCGGCGAATCCGATGACGCTCTCGTTTATTTTTGCACAAGAACCCACAGAGATAAAGTACGCGGCCGGCCGACTTTACATCTATCGCACGAACTCCATTGGGACAATATCGATTATCACGGTTTATGATCTGTCAGACCCGGCTAACCCAGAAGAATTAATGACGTGGTCAACTGAGGAGCAGCTGATTGGTCTAGAGGTGTGGCAAGATGGCTCCGGCCGCCACATTGTTGCGGCGCTGACTCCCGACGAAATGTCACTTTGGGACGCATCAGATCCGGCCGCTGATTTTCAACTTTTGGGCAAACTATTTGCTGCTCCAGCTTGTAAAGTTGAGCCAGACCTTGAGTACTACCGAAGAACGGCTATTGCAGGCGATTGGTTGTTTGCTCCGCTGGGCAGATGCGATACCAATCGCATTGATATTAGCGATCCGACCAATCCTGTTATTCTAGACACGCTCAACGGCAATGGGCAGATGGTGTTTGAGGATGGCCTGCTGTTTATGGGCGGCCGGAATCTGCGCATTTATCAATTTGGTGAGTAGGCGAAACTTCGGAAGTTTTGAGTTGATTCTCTGAGAATTTTGGCCAGCAAACTTCCGAAGTTTTTTGTGCTCTGCTTTAGCGTAGCGGATGCGGATTATTGGGCGCCATGCAGTCATCTGGTAGTGGATTGACGTACGGCCGTTTAGCGACTTGCGCCTCAAACTCATCCCTTACCTGTTTGAGCCTGTTAGGGTCCTTGAACAGCTCAATCGCTGCTCCCGCCATCACCTGAGCCGCGTACATCATCCCTTTGTGCCCAATGCTAGTTTTGCC
>JBCCSO010000833.1:0-2622 GCA_039199965.1 Chloroflexota bacterium
CCCAGTTTTTGTAGTGCTTCTTTTGCGACGGTGTTTGGTGTTAGCCCTGATCCCATCTGCATGCCGGCCGCGCTTGCAAAACCGCTCATTGTGGGGCCAGGAGCCAAAGCCAATACGTCTACACCGTGGGGCTCAAGCTCTTGCGCCAAACCTTCAGCCAACTGGTGCACATATCCTTTTGTGGCTGAATAATGGGCTGAATTACCGGCCCCTTGAAAAGCTAAAATTGAGCTAAGCAAAATCATCCCCCCACGACCTTGGGCTTTGAACCTTTGTCCAAATTGATGGGACATCATCAACAGGGCGCGGCAGTTCACATCGAGCATTTTTAATTCAGCTTCTAATGAACTGCTTGCGAACTCCCCCGACGTACCAAACCCGGCCGATGCCACAAGCAATCCCACATCAAGGTCAGCCGTTTTGGTAGCGATGGCACTCGCCTCATCCGCATTGGCTAAATCCGCCTGAATGATGCGCACATCCACCCCTTTGCGCTCAAAGTCGGCCGCCATCTTTTCAAGAATATTTTCGCGCCGGGCCACAAGAACCAAATTTGTCCCCGCTTCTGCCAACTGCTCTGCAAACGCTTTGCCTATACCGGATGATGCACCAGTTACGACCGCCCAAGGGCCGTATGTTGTTACCAATTGATTTTTATTTGCCATAATATTTTTTAGATCAGAGAAGAGAGAAAAGAGATGAGAGTTTTGCCTCTCTTCTCTCGACACTTTTCTCTATACTCTCCACTTATTCAAACTAACCGAAACATTCTTGGAACCGGAACAACAGCGCCCGATCGCCTTTAATTTTTAATTTACGTGACAATACCGCCCACACCGGATTAAGCCGTTTATTGAGCAGGTCCACCCAGTCTGACCCATCAATCTGAATTTCGATATCGGCCGTGCCGACCAAGCCTTCTTCCACAGTCAGCGTTTTGTCTTTGATCACAAACGTCTGATCTGTCGCTTCCTCGCCGGTAAATCTAAAGTGAAAGGTTGCGTCTAACCCGGCCGCTTGATTCCGCTGAAACGCGATTTTTGTTCCCCACAAAAATCCTTTAACCGACTGCGGTACAAGCCCTCCTTCTACCACCTGAATAGTTTTATGTGGGAACCGCTTTGCAGCATAAGCCATCGCGTCAGAATTTTTAGTAATGTAGAGCGTCTCTTCTTTTTTCTGAAATGGCTTGACGGTCTCCTGCATAAATTGCCTCTTATTTTGTAAATAAGGTCCAATCACATCGTCACCGGCCGGGCAAACCGCCATGCAGTAGGCTGCATTGTAATTAGCCCCATTGGAAAGACTCTGCCAGCGGGTTGCATCTTCACTTACAGAAACATCTTTGCGATACTCATTTTTATTCTTGGTGTCCGCCATCTTTTCAGCCCACTCAACAAAGCCACCAAAAAACTCCCTGTAATTGTGATTCATGCAAGCTGAGGCGTTAAAATGACCGTCGGCCGCAATGGCACCTACCGGACAAACTGCCACGCACAGTTTGCATTCAAAACAGGGGTTGTAATCGAGTCGTGAGCCATACTCAGATACCTCGCGGCTGAGCAAGATGGTGCCTAGCAAAACAAAGTTGCCGTATTTTGGATGAATCACGTTTCGGTGAATCCCCATCACGCCCAGCCCGGCCGCTTCTGCGATTGGCTTATGTGACACAACAAATACATTTTCATCAGGAAATTTGCTCAACTCCATTGGGAATCCCATAGCGGGGTTCACCGCCCCGATGCCAAAATCTTCAAGCTCTCGCACCACACGGTGTGAGATGTCGTTAATCTCGTGACCGGCCGTATGGAATTCTGTGTTTGCAATTGTTCGAAGCAAAGATTGAACTGGTGCTCGATTCATTCTTCCAATAATGCTAATGAGCGATTTGGTTTTAGGATAGGCTTCCAGAATCTTTTCTCTCTGGTCATCAACGGCCGGATCATTGATGTCAACAAAGCCAACATCATCAGCACCAGCATCAAGCACCAACTGTTTGAGCCAGTCAGCATCCAAAACTTCATCATAGTCTGGCAGCTCGCCAGCTTTTTCAAGCTCTCTGTATTTTAAAACGGTGGGGTGTCTATCAATTTTTGCCATGAGATTTAACCTTTTTGAGACCGATCGGTCTTATTTTTTGCTAAAAAAATAGAGCTAAGCCAAAACGGCCGACTCTATGTGCGTGTACAGATGGTTTGTTGCCGTACGGATGTATTCCTCATCCTGCATAATTTTGCCTAGCGTAATTCCCCCCTCGAGGGTGCTGATAATGATGGTGGCTACTTGATCCGGTTCTACTTCCGGCCGGAAGTCGCCAGACACGATACCGTGCTGCACAATGGTGCTCAGGAGCTTGTGCCAATAAGTGAAAGCCTCTCGTGCCTTTTGCTGCAGTGCAATATGGCCGTCATCATTTTCAATAGCGGTGTTCAAGAGCGGGCACCCCCCTTCCATCGGTGGGTTGTCTGCAAAGCTGGCGTGTACACCGATGGCGGCCAAAAGCTGTTCGGCCGGGGAGTCTGGCACGCTGCTAATTGCCTCTTTGTAGCGGGTAAGCAGAATATTCCAATTGTAGTCGAACGCAGCGAGAGCCAATTCATCTTTGCCTGAAAAATGATTGTA
>JBCCSO010000834.1:0-2620 GCA_039199965.1 Chloroflexota bacterium
CTCGTTTTTGTGTGGTATGCGTTTTTACGCCGGAAACTGGGCATACAGCATATACCTATTTAAAGGAGATGCTGAGCAAAAAATAGATGAACATATCACCAAGACCGCCCCGCTTTTGCCCCAGCAACTTTCACTTTTGTATGATGAAAAAACGGCCGATGCGTTGCTCAGCCGCGTGATCTCCTTCCGGCTTATGCACCTGCACGGCCGGGTTTGTCATGATCCACTCAAAATCGCTGTAGGTGACAACATTGATGAGTATGTGTGGCGCGATGGTGAACTGGTGGCAGGTGTTGTACTAGGCTGGAACTTTGGCGATGGCCATCTACACAATGAACATCTGCTGCGCTCCATGCAGAAACGCTGCAATTGGGAATCTGGAGAAGTCCGCGCCATTTACGTTGATCCCCAACCGATGGGTCGGCCGTTCCATAATTGGCGCGTGTTTGACGCGAAAGATGGCTTAATTGCAGAAGGATCTGTGACCGTTGAAGAGCTGCGTCAGCGCCAGCCGTACCCTGAAAATATGAATTAATGACATATCGAGAGTTGATAGGATGATGGCTTAGCTTCGCACGCTGGTCTCATCTCATCAACTCTCATCCTGTCTATTTATCCATGTGGTATACCCTCAAAAATACAGATCAAACTGACTCTCCTGCACTGCTCATATACCCTGACCGTGCGCAAGAAAACATTCAAACGCTGATCCAAGTGGCTGGTGATGTCAGCAGACTCCGGCCGCATGTAAAAACCCACAAGATGGGTGAGGTCGCCAAAATGCATCTTGAAGCTGGGATCAACAAATTCAAGTGCGCCACGATCGCTGAAGCGGAAATGTTGGCGATGGCTGGTGCCAAGGACATTTTGCTGGCGTATCAGCCAATGGGGCCACGGTCAGGTCGCTTGGTGGCACTAGCACAGGCCTATCCAGACGTTGCTTTTGGTTGCCTACTCGATGATCCAACCATCGCTTACCAGCTTTCAATTCGGGCGAAAGAGGCACCCGTCGCCCTAAATATTTGGCTGGACATTGACAATGGGATGGGGCGTTCAGGTATTCCACCGGGAGATGGCGCACTGGCTCTGTACGGCACCATCGCAGACATGCCGGGTCTCAAACCGGCCGGTCTGCACGTCTATGACGGCCATATCCGCAACCCAAATTTCGAGCAGCGCAAAGCGGATGGAAATGCAGCGTTTGAGCCAGTCAATACGCTGATTGAACGGATTAAAGCGGCCGGATTAGGTACGCCAAACGTTGTGGCTGGTGGTTCCCCTTCATTCCCAGTGAATGCACTCCGGGCCGATATAGATTTAAGCCCTGGCACCTACATTTTTTGGGACGCCGGATACACAGGGATTTGCTCAGAGCTAGACTTCCAATTTGCGGCCGTTGTATTGACTCGCATTCTCAGCAAACCGGGTGGCAAACGGATCTGCTTAGATGTTGGTTCCAAAGGGGTCTCGCCCGACAATCCAGTCGAGAATCGCATCCGTTTTTTGAATCTAGAAACACAGCCCAAATTCTTGGGGCAAAGCGAAGAGCATTTGGTGATCGAAGTAGAAAACCCAGACGATTATGAGGTAGGTGATGTCTGGTACGGCGTCCCGTTTCATGTTTGCCCCACGGTTAATTTGTATCAAGAAGCACTGGTGGTTGAAGATGGCAAAGTCAAAGACCAGTGGGAAGTTGTCGCCCGCAATCGCCGCATAAATTATTGACCAGAATTAAAGAAATAACTCAGCGCCCTCAGTGTCTCGGCGGTCGCTAAAAGCTAGGCGACTGCTGAGACAGGCAAATTAATTATTGGCCGCGCAAGTCTCCTAGTTTCCAATCACTGAGTGCAAGGGCCACCCCACCAATAATCATTGTTGGCACAACGACCACCGCGTGGTACACCAGCGCATAGGCTAAACTCACAGACTCATCCTGAAAACCAAATAGGAGCAGCACTGAAACGACAAACGTTTCGAAGGTCCCTATCCGGCCGGGGGCGCTTGGAATAGAAATGCTCAGGGTCAGCACCGCATTCATCAGTAGAGCTTCTGCAATCCCGTACGGTAAATCAAACGCATAAAAAATGAGGAGCGGAGTCAGGAATGAGAGGATGCCAATTCCGGCTGACAGCAGAACCAGATAGACGGTAATTCGGCCGTTTTTGAGTACGGCCAATCCGGCCAAACTCCGATCGGCCAGTTTGTAGACAAAGTTTCCGATCCGTTCTGGGAGCGGCCGGATGATCACTTCTGTGAGTTTAAGCAATCGGCCAGCTTGAAACACCACGACATACAGCGCCACCACAAGAAACACCACAACTAGGGCAAGGCTCAACAGCTGTTCGCTAATAAAGTCTGGTACGGCAAAAAACGGAATGATAATGACCGCCAGCAAAACCGTCAGCAGCAAATCAAACGATTTTTCCGTAACGATGGTCCCCAACGTTTGCCCCACAGTCAGCTGGCTGCTCCGCTGCATTTGGTAGAGGCGAGCTACATCGCCCAAGCGCGGGATGGGGCTAACTAAGTTGATGACCTGCCCGGTCATGAGCGCTTGAAACGTCGGCCGCAGTTTGGGTACGGCCGGGTAGTAAAGCCACTGCCAGCGCCACGCCTTGGC
>JBCCSO010000835.1:0-2617 GCA_039199965.1 Chloroflexota bacterium
CAAGCCTTCACCTAAAAAAGGTCATGCGCTGATCCGGCCGCTTGTGCTCTCCCTCTGTGCCAGTGACATCGGGGTCTTGAAATATGCGCCGGATGAGAACTATCCGCAGCCACCGGGGTCCAGCGGCCATGAAATTATCGGCATAATCGAAGAGATTAACGGTGATTTTGCGGGGATGTCGCTTGGAGATCGAGTGCTCGCCCTAAATCCATCGCAGCTGGGCATGGCGGAGTATTTCACCACTCCGTTTGAGCATATCCTACCGGTTCCAGCCGGGGTTGATCCCGCCCACTTGGTACAGGCACAGCAGTTGGGTACCGTGATTTATGCGGCCAAACAGCTACCTAACATGGTAGGGAAAAGCGTGGCGGTCATTGGTCAAGGATCGGCCGGGCTATGGTGGAACACGATGCTCAACCGCATGGGAGCCAGCCATATCATCGGTATTGATGTGCAGGCGCACCGGGCCAAAGTTGGGCTGCAGTATGGAGCCACCCACACCATCCACAACAAAAAAGCACATGCAGCAAAATCTATAAAGACAATCTTAAATGGCAATCTACCGGACGTCGTGATTGAGGCAGCCGGGGAGACAGATTCAATCAATTTGGCCTTTGATATCGCCAAAGATTACGGGTTTGTCCTTCAGTTTGGGGTGCCACATGAACAGAGTTTTATGATCAACTACAATGAGCAGTTTCGCAAGTGCTTAACGGTTAAACACGTGGTTTATGCCACAAGAGAGCCGGGACACACATCAACGCTTAAAGCATTGCAGATGATTGCTTCAGGCGAGGTTAACGTAGCTCCCGTGATCACCCATCACTTTCCGTTTGGACAAGTTTTACAAGCTTATGAGCTTCAGGCAACTCGTGACGAAGGAGCGATCAAAATCGTTATCAACATGCCTCATCCTACAAATAAGGCCAGCGTCTGAGTAGGGCAAATTGTGATGAATCAAATGATAGGCAACAAAACAGTAAATGTTGTCCCTTCTCCCAGCTTGCTTTCAACCGTTATCTTTCCATCTAATAGCTTCGCCAGCTGACCAGAAATAGCCAATCCCAATCCAGTCCCAACTGAACGCTTATTGATCTGATTGTTTTCCTGTTTGAAGGGGTCAAAAAGACTCTTAACAAAGCCCGGAGAGATACCAACCCCCGAATCTGAAACCTTGAAGCAGATAAACGATTCATCTCTGATTTGTGTCTGGTTGACCAATAATTTAACAACCCCTTTTTGAGTAAACTTAAATGCGTTCCCCAACAGATTGATCAAGATTTGTTTTAATTTCTGTTCATCCGTCCAGATTTGCATGTTGGGGTCCATCTCGTTCTCAATCACAAATTTGTTCCCGTTCACCTTAGCCAGCGGATGCACCTGAATCTGTACCGCATCCACGATATTTTGTACCCGATGGCGCAGAATCTCTTTGTACATTTCATTGGCTTCAATTTTTGAAATATCAAGAATGTTGTTAATTAGCTGGAGCAGATGCCTGCCTGCAAATTCAACCTTGTTTAAATCGTTAATCATCGAATCATTTCTGCTGGCTTCAGCGAGTTCCTCAATCAATAATTCACTATAGCCAATGATGGCATTTAGCGGGGTTCTGAGCTCGTGGCTCATCCGGTAAATGAAAGTACTTTTGGCTTCGCTAGCGTGTTCTGCTGAGTTTTTGGCATTAATCAGATCTTTTTGCACCGCCTTTAGTCTAGTGACGGTATGTTCTAGTTCCTGATTTTTCTTATGAATAGCTTCCTCCGAAGCTTCGATGAAGGCGATCCGGGGGGCCGCCAGCGATGCGAGGGTAATCAACGTATCCAAATGATGCTGCTGAAAGAATCCACGCTGATGGTGTTCTGAGTCAATTACACCCAACACTTTGCCTTTGAAAACAATGGGAACAGCAAGTTCAGCCAGCCGTTCTGCATCATCTTGAATGTAGCGCTCATCATTTGACGTATCGATAACAAGCTCATGCTCACCAGTTTCAGCAACACTCCCAACAATTCCTTTTCCTAACGGGATTGTAATAGGATCAAGAATCTCAAATGCAATGGGATTTTTGGGGCCGTGCGCGGCCCGCTGAACAAGCAGGTTCTCATTTTCATCAACAAGGTAAATAACACAATCGACAAAATCCAAACGCGCAATTACATGTTTGGCAATGGCCCAAACAATTTGATCTATTGTATTTAGAGAAGAGATTTTAACGGCAAACTCATTAATGACCCGCAGGTAATTTTCCTTGGCTTTCAGCGCAATATTTTCTTGAACGAGTCGCGCAATCTCTTGCTCATGAAGTTTTCCATTATGATCCATTGGTCAATTCATTTGGCTCATCTCTGCAATGCTAATGAAGACAAATTCCTAAATCAATAGACCATTAGGACCTAAGAACTGAATTACAGTCATGATTAACTTGGGCCCCATAGAACACACGAAAAAGCCTTACAAGTTGGCCAAAGTTCTATTGTGAATTTTGGTACAACCTGCAGAGCTTTTGTTGCGACAGATATTCAGTGCTCTGTAACAAAAGTATTTTAAATATGCCTCTATCTGGGATTTTTGAGATTGGTAGGATGATTAATCTTTAATCCTACAGATCACATAA
>JBCCSO010000836.1:0-2613 GCA_039199965.1 Chloroflexota bacterium
GTGAATTTAGCGGGATTCGGCCGATAATGGCAGCGCTCCCTCTAAAACTCCGGGCTGAACTAGAAATTAAATACCCGCGCATGTCTGTCACCCCCAAGGCATGCAGTTTAGCCGCAAGCGCATAAGGCTCAAGTAGTTGTATCCCCCACTGATGCTGAATCCAACGTCCCCACAGGCTGGGCTTTGTCACAATGACGAGTAACAACCCATTTGGCTTACCAAGACGCACCATCTCAGCCAAACCGGATTCAGGAGAATCTAGATGTTCTAGCGTGTGCGCGCTCATAACCAAATCGTACCGGTGGTTGGCAAACGGAAGATCTGTCACATTAGCTTGATGCAAATTCACAAAATCGCCGTTTGCTGTTAACCGATCCGATGCTTACGCCAGCATCTCGGCCGAAATATCAACCCCATCGATAGATAAAGGCTGGCCCAACGTTTTGCTCAGAGCGAGGCTCAAGTCTCCTGAGCCAATACCGATGTCCACAATGGTTGGGTTATTTCTTGGGCTACTATTCAAATACCCATCTTTCTGAATTTTCTGAAATAGCCTTTGATACGCACGCGCATACCCTAATTTCTCGACAACCTGCCCCCAGCCACCAGCCAGATGGTCATACCGCTGCCGAAGTTCGTTTGTTGAAAATTGAGTTCGTTCAACCACAATGTGACAAGAGCCGATATTCATTTCCATCACCTGATCCTTGGGTCGTTAGCAGGTTGATGACTTAGTTATTCATCATCAACCATTTGCAAAAACTGCATCATTAAACGGCCGAAAACAAGTAGGCCAACCATGCCGACCAGCCCAGTCACAACCAGCGAGCCAAAACCAAACGCTGCACCTGTTCCAATTGTGGCCAACCCGATCACACCAGCGCCAAGAATTAGCATGGTTTGAATAAATCTTTGAACATTACTTTTTTCGGTCATTTTCGTCTTCTCCTCTATTTCAAAATCGCTTCAGCGTGCAAAAAATTGACAACCAAATCGGCTGTTTCTGAGTGAAACTCTGCTCGCGTTTTGCCAACTTCGGGCTGGCATAGCATCTGGCCATCTTTCTCGACAATTCGTAACAAGTAGTAACCGATCGGCTTACACTCTGGCAGATAGGTAAAGTGGAATGCACCGGGCATTTCGACATAGTTTTCACCCAGTTGGGCCTGTACAGCTAGCTCATCCACGTGGATTTGCTCGAACACGTTGGCATCGCTAGGGGGAGCGATCAACAGCGTAGGAGCCCGATTTTCTAAGCTTTCGGTTTTGAATCCTTTGGCATAAGCAGGATCAAGCACAATCACGGCCGAAACACGCTCATCTTTGTGGTTTTGTTCAAACTTTGCCCGATCAACCTGCATAAAATCAACTCCACCATTTAGATAAAAAGCACACGCAGGTGATTCTGAAAATTCTGCGCAATAGGCAGCAAACTGGTCGATGCTGAGCTCGCCACCACCAATGGCAAAGGCGGTGTATCCACCTAATGAGTGGCCAACAACGGCGATGCGATCGGGATCAATAACGGCCGCCAGTTCAGGATCAGCCAACACAGAATCGATCAAAAACGACACATCCATCGGACGGTTCCACGCCAAAATATTTGTTTCTGGGGCAGAATCCATTGACATGCTTCCGGGATGGCTGGCTGCCACGACTATCGCTCCTTCACGCGCCAGTTCAATACCCAACCAAGCTTGATTGCCGCGATTGCCACCGCTCCCGTGTGACATAATCACCAATGGGTAGAGCCCATCATTGATAGGAGCATTTTTAATGGCAGAAAAACCGTGGAACACCGCGTTTTCATTATGGACAGTCACCCCTTCAGTTGTGGAAGTCGGATACCAAATGTAAGCATCTAACTGCCGGTCTCGACTAATGTCTGTGTAGCTTTTTTCTAGCAAACCAACCGGGCGTTCAAGATTAATAGGGGTCTCGGGTGATCCTACTTGGAAGGCGGTGATGGTGAGAACAAGTAGAAGAGCGATTAGCCCAACAGGGATTTTGATGTAGAAGGGCAATTTCCTAATCAGATTCATGTGACTGTCTCCTGTGTAAAAGTGATGGCAGAAGAATATTTCAGAAACCAAAAGCAGAAATCGGCCGATAAGCTGAATTTTTGTAGGTGGGGGTTTATTTTTATATCAACCTATCGGTTGATGGGGTTACAGAAGGGGGATCAACTGCTTGGGAAAAAAGAAGACTTTTTCGTCTTTAATCAGCTCCACATCAATCCAGCGACAGATAAACGGCTCACCAGTGCTCTCAACTCCCTGAATTTCCTCTTTTTCATACAGCGTTTTGTCTTCAAACTCTCCTTCCCATGCAAACAAAACCTCATGATATAGCTCATCTTTATAGGTAAACATGTTTTCGATCACGTCCATGCGACGCAGGTTGATGACCACAGCTCCTAGCTCCTCAAGCGTCTCACGCGCAGCCGCATCTCTTGAATGTTCGCCAAAGTCCACCCCTCCCCCAAAGGGAACACAAACCCGAAATTCAGGATTATCAGGCGCGTGTGTATCAATCAGTAAAACACTGTTCTCTTTGCGCACAATACAGATGGCTTTGTTTCTGGGCCTCTTCTTCATCTTTGTATCCCTTTTA
>JBCCSO010000837.1:0-2610 GCA_039199965.1 Chloroflexota bacterium
CATTAGGGTGCTGCCGCTGGGCATAATCGGCAGGTAGCGATCCCAATCGGGGTCGGTCCAATCGCCCAAAGTGGCCGGTTCAACCGCAAGCCGCAGGTCAACATCGCTGAAGTCATCCCCAGTGCCAGAGGCAAGGCTGCCCCCCACCCAGACCGCCTGAATGCGCTCATCGGCCGCGCAGCGTTCAGCAATTTGTCGGATCAGATTTGCATGGGGTCCGTTCTCAAGGTTGCCAAGGTTTATATTTTCCATGATGCGCCCCAATTATCCAGAATTGATGGCTTTTTGAAAGCAAAAGGGTTTTCTTTTACTGTGATATCTGGCTTCGACACACTTCGGCAAGCTCAGTGCGGGTGCTCAGCCATCTGCCGAGAAAAATAAACTGAGGTTAGTCTTTTTAACACATAATGGACGTCATAAAATCAAATCAGCAATAGCAAAATTGGTTCTCAACCACCTCACAACCCTCATCTGCCCTCTACGAGGGCATCTTCTCCCAACTTGGGAGAAGGATTTTAGGCCGATCGCTTAGCACAGACTCGTTGAAAGCGGCGATTTTGATCCCCTCTCCCAATCTGGGAGAGGGCTAGGGTGTGGGTTAAACGTCGCGAAAATATTACCTACTTAAATTTTAACTTATATTAAGTGTTTACCGCTCACCAATCGCAATTGCCCAGTCTGACGTGGTTGGCGCATTCCACGTTTGCTGGCCGGGCTGAAACGTCCCTGTGATTTGGGCACCAGAGATCGTATTAATCGCCACAAACGGCTGGCTTCCACTCATGCCGCTCAAGTTCAAGCTGATTGAACTTGTATTTTCACGGTAAAAAATGAACTGTGTGTTGCTACTATTTTTCAAGCAGGTTCCATTGGTCAGATCATTGCAGCGTTCTAAACTACTGTTGAAGCGCGGAGTGATAAAATCAGAATAGATTTTGAGTTCCGCCTGATTGGGATATGCTCGTGAGCCTTCCTGATACGACCCCCCTTCGTCAAACTGCATATTTCCCCAAATGTTGGCGATGCCGCCTGCCATCGCTGAGTGCCACATGCCGCGTCGGGTTTCCTCTTCCGTATAATCTTTGGCCGCAAACGCCTGATCGATGCGGAACCGATCTTCTGAAAAGGATGGCTTGGTCGGCCGGTCTGTGATAGCTGTTACGTACCAGTTGTAGTCTGGATTGTGCTGCTCGTAAGCTGAGTAGCTCAAGATTTCTGTGTATTGTGAGATGACGTTCTTGTTCCCCCGCGCACCGGTCAAATGAGGGTACATCATGCGGTCATTGAGATAGGCGTACCACGTCTCGATTTGATCTTGGACAGCCCACTCAAACACATCATACCCGTACCCAATCGACCAGCCGGGCAGCGCACCTAGTCGGGCTGCCAAGTACCGCTGCATTCTTTGGTCAATGGTGCCGTTTAGCCCCCAATCGGTAGGGTTTTGCTTCCGGCTGTTGTCTCCATACATCCAGATGTGGGTACTGCCGCCCCGCGTGTAGGTTTCATAGATGATGCTTTCCACGACTTCAAACGTGCGGATGTCTGGATCACGATTTTCGGCCGAAATATTGCTGCAGCGATCATTGCCCAACTCGAACCAGTGACAGTAACCTCGAATGTGGAAACCGTTAAATCCGTGACCGCTTATGAACAGGTCAAGGTCGCTACTAAGTTTGCTGTTGTTGTTGTAAAAGCGGTCAAGCTCGGCCGCCATCGCATATTGCGGAACAAACGCCTGCCCACTGCCTGACCGGGACCATTTAACACCGTCCGCAACGACAAATCCGACAGCGTCTGAATCAGCAATGGTGATGCTGCCACTGATGCCGCTTAGCTCACTATCACTGCTCTGGGTGGTGTAGGTCCAAACGCCAGTTTGATCGGCCGTGAAGCGTGCGCGCCATTCATTGCTACCGTTGTAGTACATTTCTGTTTGTCGCGTGTTGTTAGAACCTTGATGGGTGAATGTAACCACCGCTATCAAGTCAAACGGGTTGCCCGGCCACGTTGAATTGTCGAAGCGAATATCGAGTGGCGTCAGCAGAAACCCGGTGGCTGATTGTCCACCGCTTACCAAATCAATTGTGGCCACAGACGCAGATGACCCCTCTGTCATAATGATCGGCAGATGTGTGAACAAGGTTGAGGCCGGAGGAGATAGAATTGGAGGTAGCGGGGTCGGTGTCCGGGTTGGGACCGTTTCAGAACCTAGCGTGTGGATTGGATTTGTTTGCGCAAGAACGGTTTTGGAAGGTGGTTCTGTCCCCAACCGCACGATAAATATCGCAGCAAAAATGAAAAACGCAGTTGAAATAAGAAATGGTTTGGATGAATGCATCGAGATTATTGGGCTCTGTTTCTGTTTAAATTTAAGGATTGCAAATGTGCTCGTGGTGGGGATGCCGAAATATTAATCGATTAGGCTTATATTTTGACTGAACACTAAAAATGCCCTAAGCAGCGCGCATGTCCAGTATGCATTTGCACAGCTTAAAGGGTCTAACTTTTGCTAGATAGTAGCCTTTAAATTCCGTCTTTTATGTAGGCCAAGCTACAGCCCGCTATTGAATGTCTTGCGGAAGCACCTCCGTGTCTTGTACCGCCTCA
>JBCCSO010000838.1:0-2607 GCA_039199965.1 Chloroflexota bacterium
CGCACCGGGGAAAAACGGAATGCGCTCGCGATAGAGATCTTCCATCGCGCCGATGATTCTTTCTTGTACATCAGCAGGTGAAATGGTCAAGCTCAACCGCTCAATCATGTAGGTGGTCCATTCTTCAGTGCTGACACCCATCACATTATGGTGATCATCAACCGTCCAATTGATCCCATTTTCGGCCGCCATTTGCTTGCGGGCCTCATTCCACACCGGCTCTGAATCGATCAAGAGACCGTCCATGTCAAAAATTATCGCCTTAATTTTCATTGGTAAATGGTGAGTGGTGGATAGTAGATGGTGGGTGATCGGTAGCGAACCATCTACCAACAACCACCCACCAACAACTGAATTAATCTGCGCCTGTCAGCACTTGACGCTTAATATCTACGCTCGCTAGTAGGCCGTCAAACGCATGGGCAAACTTTTGCACCCCTTCATTAAGCAGCTTTTCAGTCACTGATTCCATGGAAACACCTGCATTTTTGATAAAGCCCATATCAATCCGGGCCCGCTCGTAAGTATTGATCGTTGTTTCAACAGTCCCGTGATCTAAGAAGGCATCGAGGGTATGCGGCGGTGTCGTATTGACCGTGAACTCGCCAATGAGCTGATCCACATACAGGGTGTCTGGGTAGTCAGGATTTTTGGTTCCAGTACTGGCCCACAGCGGCCGCTGAACGTTTGCTCCACCGACCTCCAGTCTGCGCCAGCGTGCAGTTTTAAACATTTTCACAAAGCTACCGTAAGCCAAACGGGCGTTTGCAATACCAGCTTTACCCAGCAGAGCCGTTTTTCCTGACTCTGCCAACAGGGCGTCTACGGCTGAATCAACCCGGCTTACGAAAAATGAAGCCACTGAATGCACCGTATCAATGTCAAAGCCAGCTTCAGCTCGCGCTTCTAGCCCTTCAATATAAGCCTCCATAACCATTTCATAAGCTGTAACAGAAAAGAGAAGTGTAACGTTGACGTTGATCCCTTCCGCAATTAATTGGCGAATAGCCGCGATCCCATCAGGGGTTGCAGGCACTTTAATCATCAGGTTCGGCCGATCAACAATTTGCCACAAGCGGCGGGCAGCCTCAACGGTGCCTTCTGTGTCGTGGGCCAAGAACGGACTGACTTCCAGTGAAATATACCCATCCACACCGCGGGTTGCTTCATAAACAGGCAGCAGCAAATCGGCCGCGCGCGCAATGTCCTGAATGGCCAAAGACTCATAGACCTGTTCGGCCGTGGCCGTTTTAGGTGCAGCCAAGATCTCTTTATCGTAGTCAGTTGTTTTGGCAATGGCATTCTCAAAAATTGACGGGTTGGAGGTCACACCGCGTACACCCTTAGCTATCAGGGTTTCAAGTTCGCCAGAGTCTAGCAGGGCGCGTGAAATATTGTCATACCAAATCGATTGACCTAATTCAGCAAGTTGTTCCAACTTTTTCATGGTTCTTTCCTGTTTTTTTCCTTAGGAACGGAAGTTAAATTACTGCCCCAAATAAATAGTCGTTCCTTACAAATCAAAGAGAAAATTGGGTTTGATCAAAATGTGAATGGGACATTTATCTTCTCTTCAGTCCTTATTTTGTAAATTTAATCAGACAGCAAAAATTGTTCTGATTAATCAGGTAAGCAGGCTGTACGTTTAACTGTGAAATATGGGAATACAGAGTATACCTGATTCGCTTAAATTACTCGAATCTGTTAAGCAATGCTTGCCCCCAGAATGACAAGCTCAATGTGCTCCGCTATTAGGGCAACAAACCGCCTATCGTTTGTTGCCCCACCATGCCCAGCACCCCGCTAGTAATTGTGTGTGGGCCACTACAAGAATCTCTTTGGGGAGCAAAGGGGCCTTGAGAACACTTCTTTCGGTTTAGCTTATTCGCTGGAAGCACTTCCAAACCAGACGATCAAATTGTCTATGAATTGAGTCTGTATGTCTTCGCCAAATACTTGCAGCGGAATCGTCAATAAAACAAAACGAGTGTCCGTAAATTCATTGTAGACGGTTGCACCCACCGCATTATCAACAAATTCGTTGTCGTCAGCCCGGAACATAAAAATAGCTTCCCCTTCTCCAAGATCATCCTCGATTAGCTCCAGCACACTGGCACTGATGGCTTGATCAAGAGAAACGGGCTCGTCAAGCGTAAGGCCTAATCCGTCTAGAATCGGGTGCTCTGCATAGCGAACGGTTGAAAGATCAACCAACTCGGCCGGTTCTAGCGTGGGGGGAGTTGCACCCATAATGAGCAGATTTCCCCCGTCAAACAGAGCCTCAAAAATAAGATTCGCTTCATCTTCAAAATCGAATTCTTCTTCCCGATACTCGGCCGAATACCAAATGATCAAATCAAATCCTTCTAGATCATCAAGCTCTAACGCCTCATCTTTTTCAGAAACTTGCCACGTTGTCACATCGTACTGATCAGAAATAAGGGCTGTAATATCAACCGTGTCCGATTCACTTTCCCCTAAAAAAGCGCCGTCATCGTCTACATAGACGAAAATTGTCTCAATTCCTTCAGCCGTATCTGGTACGGGCTCTTCCTCACTGTCCTCTTCATCAGCATTTTCCTCGTCCTCCTCAGGTGCCACAGGGAC
>JBCCSO010000839.1:0-2607 GCA_039199965.1 Chloroflexota bacterium
CACTGGGCTGGAGCGGCACAGTCCCCATCGATTTTTGGTGGTCGGTGCTGCTGCTGGGGATCATGCTGACATGGCTAGCGCGCCGCCAGTTAACCACAGAGCGGGCTATCTCCCTACTGATTTTGACCATAATCAACACGCTTGTTTTCCGGCAAACGGACTTTATCGAAGATCCGTTCTACCGTCTTCTTGAATTTTCTGGTACGGGCCTAATTGTTTTCGGCATTTTGTGGGATGCGGTCACAATCGGCCACTGGGCCAATGCAGACACCCCAGCCCTGCCCCGCCAAAGCCGCGTATTTTTGTACTTGGGGTATGTCATCATTACAGTGGCGGTAATTTATTGGGCTATTGCGCAACATGATCATTTTTGGATCAATCAGTTTACGGGGGAGGGGGCACTGGCCGGTTTAACGGTCTTGGGGTTGCCCATGCTTTACATGCTTTATCCACTTTTGCTGATGCTGCCTAAAGATCAAACACCGCTACAAGATCCTGCTAAATCTCAATCCAGAGCTGTAACAGATTCGTCTGCGGCCGCATAATGAATAAAACCTGTGTGACTTAGCTATCTAAGACCAGACTGGTTTTTAAAACCAGTCTGGTCTATCGAACATACACAAATACGTTCACGATCTATGAAAAAATCTGCTGCTCAACTTATGTTTGTCCCGCTTCTAGCGCTTATCGTTGCTTGTCAGGGCGATCCTCCGGCCGAAAGTACTGCTACCCCTGAAATTGAGCCAACAAATGCCGCTACGCTGACACCCACACCTGAAACAGCGGTTGAAGCGGCTGATCCAACGCTGGCACCCACTATCCAGACGCTGGTTGAGCAAACACAAGTGCCTGTACCAACTGTACCGGTCCGTGAAACGGTCAGCGCAGAAAACTTTTGGCCTGCACCATTTGTCCGATTGTTTGGTTATAAGTTTATTACCTCGCAAGCTGACCCAAATCAGGCCATCAGCATTACGTTCAGCGAGCCAATGGACAAGGATTCTGTTATGGAAGCACTGACCATATCCCCTGCGCCTGATGCCCCTTTTGAATTAGAGTGGGGACCAAATGATCGTGAGGTTGCGCTCAATTTTGCCGAGCCGCTTGACCCCAATGCGCAATACGTCATCAGGGTAGAAAAAACGGCCGTAAACAAGCGGGGTATCCCCATGATCGGCTACTATGCACACCGATTTGAGCCAACTTACAATCAAAGGATCAGCCAAGAGCAGCCTAGATTGGAAGAGCTAAACTCAGTTGTTTCTAGGGCCTATTCAATTAGCAACAGCAATTTACCGGGTGAGCCCGTTGTCATCGAATTTGCGGTGCTGGTTGATCAGCAATCGGCCGAAGAGGCATTTTTTATCGAGCCGACCGTTCGAGGCTCTTTTTCGTGGGATGGGAACCAGATGATTTTTCAGCCCAATGCTGAAGAAATGGGATTCTCCGCCGCCTATCAATTTGGGCTGACCCCCCAGCTAAAAGCTCCAGATGGCACACCGCTGGAAGGTACACGGCTGCTTGAACAGACCTACGCTTGGTCATTCACCTATGGCACTTGGTACGGGGATTCTATCGGGTTGCCCCTGACGTTTGGATTTGGACCTAACATTCAGGCGGTAGATGCAAACGGCCGCAGGGCCATCGAGTTTTACACGTATAGCCGTTTTCCGCAGCAGATAAACGCCAGCCTGTACCCGCTCACGGTCGATGAATTTAATGTGGCTTGGGCCAGCCATATACCAGACCAAAAATATGATCAGGACAGGGTAGCCATCCCGCTTGACGTGTCACCTGCGCACGAATGGCAGTTTGAAACGCTTTCCAGAGGTGATGAAAAATTTCCATTTACAGAAGTCATCATCCCGGCCGATGTGCCTGTGGGGATCTATATTTTGGAAATTTCAGACGGCTTTGCGGCCGATGCCATTTTTGTAACCCTGTCCGCCAACCGGCTGATCGTTAAAGGGAGCTATGGTGAGATTACGGGTCAGCTCACCAGCACGGCCGGTGAGCCTGTGGCTGATGCGGTCATTAATTTGCACAGCCGGAACGGGGACAATCTGGGGCAGATAGCGACAGCCCAAGCCGGTACATTTCGTTTGCCCCTGCCCGAAGCGGTTGATTGGGCCAATCAAGACAGGCTTAACTATGTGGTGGCGCGGGCTGAGGATGATGTGGTCACCGCTCGATTTGAGCAGCCGTCACTCTACCGCAAATATGAAGATGGATACCTTGACCACAATGAATGGAGCAGTTTTTACCCCATCACAAACGAGTGGCGGGTCTTTTCTCAAACTGATTTTCCAGTCTACAGGCCGGGGCAGTTTGTCAACTTTAAAGCGATGTTGCGAACCGACGATGATAATTTGTTCGGGACACCGCCCGTCGGGACCCCGGTAAAAGTGACCCTGCTGGGCGGCGTCTCGACCCAAACGCGCGACTTAGAAACCAATGCTTTTGGCACCGTCAGCGACTTTTTCCCGCTGCCAGAAACCATCAACTTAGGCCCTAGGGGGGAACCCGATATTTTTGTTCTCCAATTTGAAGTGGACGGAGAGGTTTTCGAGCATCCGGTTCCCATCCAGCCCAGCCCTGAACCACCGG
>JBCCSO010000840.1:0-2606 GCA_039199965.1 Chloroflexota bacterium
CGCGCTAAAAATGTGTGTTCATAGTAGGCTGAGTTGTAGACGCCGGGCGTTAAAACCACCACGACCGGGTCAATCGTTTTGCGTGGTGCTAAATTTTTGAGCGTTGCCAACAAGACTTGCCCATATTGGGAGACTTGACGAACGCCGTACCCAGAGAAGAGATCAGGAAAGGTGCGTTTCATCACCTGCCGATTGGCCAGCATATAGGACACACCGCTGGGTACGCGCAGATTGTCTTCCAGCACCGCAAACCGGCCGTCTTCTAGCCGAATGAGGTCTGTCCCCACAATTGAAACGTAGATGTTGTTGGGGACATCTACCCCACGCATTTCTCGCCGGTAGTGTTTGCAGCTAAAAATGAGATCGTGCGGAACAATCCCATCATTTAAAATTTCTGCGTCATGATAAAGGTCGTATAGGAATAAGTTGAGGGCTTTAATGCGCTGTTTCAGACCAGACTCAATGGTTTCCCATTCTTGACTGGTGATAATGCGCGGGAGCAGGTCATAAGGAAAAATACGCTCCGTCCCCTTAGACTCACCGTACACGGTGAAGGTGATCCCCTGATGGAGAAATGACTGATCGGCCGCCTGTTGATGCTGGTCTAACTCGTTGGCTGACAGCTGGCTTAGCGCTTGAAAAAGCGGTTTGTACTGCGGTCGGGCGGCTCCGTTTTCATCAAACATCTCATCATAAAATATGTTGTCTAACTCATAGGTTGTAAACGGGGCCTCCATCTATTTTTCCTTCTTCCTTCCGATTTTTAAAACAAAAAAAGACGCATGAGAACACAGTTGATTGGCGACTGGGCCACTCAAATGATTGTCCATCATCCGTCTTTTAATTTTGTTGTTGGGTTCGCATAAGGGGCGACGATTATACAAAGTGGTGAATTGAATCGTCGCCTTGTCAGGAACGGGAAATTTAAATGCTCAACAAGTTTGTTTCCCGTTCCTAAGTAACGGTTTATGCGATAGAGGATTCTATGCTACATACTGACTTTCATCAACAAATTGGAGTTGTTTAACTTAAATGAAATGAGGCCTAGTTTTATTGGTATTTTTGCCCGTATTGGCCTTTGGTGTGATTAAACGCCGTTAGACTTACTATGAGGTCCGGTGCAAGCCCTTGCTTTGTTAGCTAGGTGATTGGCTATCCGCGTGTTACAGTAACAGACTCAAGCCACACTGCGAATTGCTCACGTTTGATTTTGCCTGCAGCAACCCCCAATATAATTTCTTCTTGTTCATCAGTGGATGCTTCAATTTCAAAACCGTTCAAAACAAGAAAGATTTCCATTGAAGCATGTCCAGTTCTCTTGTTTCCATCTACAAATGGGTGATTAAGCACGATTGAAAATCCCAACGCTGCTGCTTTCTCTATCAAACTTGGATATAGTTCTTGCCCATCAAATGTCATTTTGGGCTGAGCCACGGCCGACTCTAGGCCCGCCATATCCCTAACGCCTATCGAACCGCCTGCCTGCGCAATGACTCTTTTATGAATTTCTAGAATTTGCGCGAAGGTCAGAAAGCGCATTATTTGGCTAATCTCTGGTAAAGCTCTTCATTTTTTGCCAACACCAAATCAAGTGCATCATCAAACGTGTCGCTTTGTGTCATAATCAAATCTTCAACGGTTGCGCGTACTAACTCTTCTGGTGCGATTTTGTGAAACTCGGCCATTTTTTTGAGCTTAAGCATCAAGTCATCTGTTAGCGGAATTGTGATTGAAGTCATTGTGACATTGTAACAAAAAATATACTGACTTGAGCAATTTGCTCTAAAATCGTTCGGCTAGTCGAGGGCTGCACATAAATTCAAGCCCTCGACTAATCACTCTTTTTCCACACTGTGCAGGAAAAAGCGCTAGACCTTTTCAATCAAAATGGCTGTGCCGCCGCCCACACCGTGGCACAGAGAAGCGATGCCATATTTGCCGTTGGTGCGAGTAAGCCCATTGATAAGCGTGACGATGAGGCGAGCACCGCTTGCGCCAATCGGGTGGCCTAGTGAAATACCGCCACCATAAATGTTGAGCTTGTCGTACGGAATGCCGAACACCTTGTTGAATAGGACGCTGTTGGTGGCAAACGCTTCATTGTTTTCCCAAAGATCGATGTCTTCAACGGCTAAATTGTTTTTAGCCAGCAATTTTTTGACGGCCGGAATCGGGGCTTCGGCAAAGCGCCAGCTTTCAACGGCTGACCATGAGCTGCCTAAAATTTTAGCCACCGGTTTTAGCCCGTGCTCTTTTACCGCTTCTGGTGAAGCCAGTAGCATGCTGGCGGCACCATCGCTAATTTGGCTAGCGTTTCCGGCCGTTAAAATGCCATCTTTTGAAAAGGCGGGACGTAATCCCGCCAGCCCTTCGGCCGAAATGTCCGCCCGAATCCCTTCATCTGCGCTGATGGTGACCATCCCTTTGCGGGTTTTGACTTCTATCGGGGTGATTTCACTGGTAAAGGTGCCGTTGTCGGTAGCTTCGGCCGCCCGCTTGTGAGAATAGTAAGCCACTTCATCAACCTCTTCCCGCTGCACCTCATACTCTTTTGAGAGCCGATCCGTTTCATTCCCCATATTGTCCTGTTCGATGGGGTCGGTCAG
>JBCCSO010000841.1:0-2600 GCA_039199965.1 Chloroflexota bacterium
AATGTTTGGGCACAAAGTGGTAGCCGCGCCTCAAACTAATATGGGCTGACTTAGACGCAAAGGCCGCATCGCAAGCGATATCAACGCCAGAGTTACCAGCCCCAACCACCAAAACCCGTTTGTCCCGCAGCGTTTCAGGGTCGTCATAATTTACAGAGTGAATAATCTGCCCTGTAAAAGTAGATTCACCCGGAAGCTCCGGCCGATTTGGAAACCAGTTTGTGCCAGACGCACACACCAGCCAACGATACGATTTACCAACCTCACCCTTTGGATAAACAACCCAGCCATCTTCATTCAGCTCAATTGACTCGATATGTGAATTAAAGCGAATATGATCATAAAGGCCATACTCTGAAGCAAATGAGTGAATATAGCTCAGAATCTGAGTGTTAGACGGGTAGTCAGGGTAGTGATCTGGCATCGGGAAGTCGACATGTCCCGACATCGTCTTTGAAGAAATAAAATGGGCTGAACGATACATGGGTGAACCTTCATTGGTTCGATCCCAAATGCCACCCACATCTGAGTGTTTTTCAAATATTGTAAATGGAATTCCTAATAGTTTAAGAACGCGCCCTGTTGCTAAACCGGCCGGGCCTGCACCGATAATTGCTACTTGATGATTGGCCATAATGACACTCCAACTCAAAACCTTAATTTTATTCAGGTTTTGAATATTAAACTTTTTCAGATTTCTGTCAACCGTAAATCTTAATCAATTTCAGGTTTTGATATAAAATAAACACAGTATGGAAAAATCAAACGACGCAAAACAAAGAAAACCGACGCAGGAACGGGCCAAAGCACGTGTTGAAGCGATTATAAACGCCACACGAGAACTGATCCAAGAAAAGGGAAGCTCCAGTTTAAAGATTCAGGAAATTGCTGAACGTGCAGGCGTAACCGCAGGCTCAATGTATCAATACTTTCCCAATAAACAGGCGATTTTGAAGGCTCTTTACGAACAATATAATGAGCAAGTTCAAGAGATGATGGCAGCTTCAGCAAGCGGCTTGGAGTCAATCGATGAGCTAAGTGAAGCGTTCAAACAGATTTACAGCCAATATTATGCACTATTTTTGGACGCCCCAGTTCTGCAGGACATTGTCGCCAGCCGTGGCTTAAACAAAGAATTAAATCAACAAGATATTGAGGATAGTCGTCAAAATTCAGCCGTTATGTTTGAAGGCAGCAAACATCTATTTGATGAAGTAGATCATGAAACCCTAGCCAAATATTTGTTCTTGATGGTCCATCTGTCTTCTTCAATGATGCAATTTGCGGTCAGCCTAGAGGCTGAAGAATCAAAAGAAATGTTCAACCTGTCCAAAAAGCTAATTTCTGAACAGGTGATTCAAGCCATCTTAAAAGAGCCGTAGCCGTTGGACAAAACAGAGTACCTAACCCAAATAGCCACTTATAAGTTGATCCTCAGAAGTGCGCAAAACTTCTCTAAATCAAGAGTTGGTAGCAACTTGGATTATTTATGGAAAATGTTGAGCAATGGCTACTTAAACACAGACAGTGCCTGATCTAAATCTGCAACCAAATCATCCACATTTTCAATACCGGTAGAGTAACGGATGAGGCTTTCAGGAATTCCCATAGCGGCCCGCTCTTCGGCCGTGCATTCTACATGGCTAGTAGTTGCAGGGGGCCCAATAATCGTTTCTACAGCCCCCAAATTAGCAGCCGCGTGCGCAAACTTCACCCTTGGAATAAAGCGGCGAACCGCATCAAAACTGTTCTCTTTCAGCATAAAGCTCAACATCCCCCCAAACCCTCGCATTTGTTCACTGGCAATTTCATGGCCGCTGTGGGAAGCCAACCCGGGGTAAAAGACCTGCTCAACGGCCGAATGGCCTTCCAAAAATGTGGCAACCGCCATCGCGTTGCTGTTTTGCTGACGAATGCGCAAATCAAGAGTCTTCATACCGCGCAGCAGCAAATAAGCCGCCATCGGGTGCAAAGTCGCCCCGTTGATTTCACGATAGTGATACACCTTGTCAATTAGGTCTTTCCGGCCGCAGACCACCCCACCCAGTGCATCTGCGTGTCCACCCAGAAACTTGGTGGCACTGTGCAAAACCAAATCTGCCCCTAGCGCGATAGGATTCTGGTTAATGGGGGTTGCAAAGGTGTTATCAACAATCACCGTGGCCCCCACCGCTTTTCCAGCCGCGGCCAGCTCTGCAATGTTCACCACTTTCGTAGTTGGATTTGTGGGACTCTCAAGATAAACAACGTCGCATCCCTTAGCAATTTCAGCCTTAATCTGATCGTGGTTAGTTGTATCGCATAGGGTGACATTAATGTTGAACTTTGGCAGAAACTCCTGAAAAATCACGTTGGTTCCCCCGTAGGTGTCTTTGACTGAAACAACCCGCATTCCCGGGGCCAACAGAGCAAAGAGGGTACTGCTAATGATCCCCATGCCGGTTGAGGCGCTTGTGGCAGCCTCAGCCCCCTCAAGCAAACGAATCTTTGCTTCAAAAGCATTCACGGTTGGGTTGGTATTCCGGCCGTAAATGTGTCCCGGCTTATGCCCCAAGGCAACATCAAGCCATTCATCCATGTCGTTGTAGCCAAAAGAGACG
>JBCCSO010000842.1:0-2592 GCA_039199965.1 Chloroflexota bacterium
ATTTCGTGACGCGTTATGTTGGTAGATCACCTGCGTTCACGCGTCACGAAATACGTTGAAAAGTTTGAACGCTATTTATTCTGCTTGCAGCCCAACCATTTCGCAACTTAGATCGACCAATTTTTTAGCCGTATCCATGTTCTTTGCGTGTGGATTGGGTGATTCCATTGGCCAGCCACCATTGCGGGTGCCGGGATCCCGGTATAAAACGCTGCTCTGGCTAAAATAAGCGCCGGAGTGATTGGGTGCATCATCAGAGAGTAAACAGTGAAGGGAAGTTTGGGCTGATTCCTCACTGCTGTCAGACATGGTGCGGGTTAAAGGGCGCGTAATTGACAGGAGCACATTCATCGGGAAGCGTGCGCCTGAGCCAAAATTAGACCGGGCCCATCCGGGATGAACCGAAAATGCAGATACGCCCGCATCTTTTAAGCGCTCACCCAATTCCATTGCGTATAAATTGGTCGCCACTTTCGCTTCTGCATAAGCACCAAATGGGCTGTAATCTCTATTTTTGAAATTGATGTCGCCTAGGTTAACGTCCGGGCGGCTGTTTGGATTACCTGCATGTACTACAGACGAGAGAATCACAACGCGGGCCGGTGCACTTTTCTTGAGCATATCAAGAAGCAGTTCAGTTAATAAAAAGTGGCCGAAATAGCTAATACCGATGGTTAGTTCAATTCCATCTTTGGTATATGCCGGTTCGCTGCCACCCATATTGACCATACCCGCATTACAAGCAATGCCATCAAGCCTATCGTACTTGCCTAATAAGCCCGCCACAAAATCCCGCACCGATTGCAGATCAGCTAAATCGAGTTTCATGACCTCATAGCTACCTTTTGTTGCCCCAAAGCTCTTTGCAACTTCTTCCCCGGCGTTGGTCCGGCGGCAGGCCATAATGACGTGCGCACCTTGTTGAACAAGATGCCGCGTGGTTTCAAGGCCTACACCTGAATTAGCCCCGGTTACAATGTAGGTTTTTCCGCTTAAATCTTTTTTAGCAGTCTTGTCATCTAGCCATAAAATTTCCCTGCTTGGAAATCGTTTGTGTTCTATTCTTGGCATTTTTCTCTCCTATCTTAGTCTTTCCAGTTTGAATATTTGTTTTTTGGTGATGAGCGTTAGAGTCAACTCATCACAAGGGAATGATACAAGAACGAGCAGAAAGTATCATTAGCGCAGCACGCCAACACATTGTCATATCACGCCAATATTTTAGCAAAATGAACCATGTTGCGTTCGACAACTGTGGTTGCCAAACAAAAAGACCGGAGTTGATCCAGTCTTTCATTTTGGCTCTACTATTTGAATGATCTATCTAGATTTTACGCGCTTAGCCAACCGCTGTTTCTGCAATCATGCGTCGCTCGCTCATGAGCCACAGGCCCAGCACGGCCGCAAACAAGTAAATGACGACTGCCCCTATCATCAACTGGCGGGCTGGAACCGACTCCCCCACGATCCCCGCAATCGCGGAGCCCAAAAACATGAGCAGCATCAGCACCGTTTGGAACAATCCAAAGACACGGCCCAAATATTCTTCAGGTGAATTTTTATGGAAGATGGTTTGAACAGCCACAAACATCGTCACGGCCGGGATGCCACCAACCACCATAATCACGATTAAAGCGGTGAGTGTCGTGACATTAACGGCCGCAAAAATCGCCAAGCTCAGGGCCAACAAACTAACGCTAAGGACATAGCGTGGGTTGATACGTTCTCCAATTTGCCCCAATGCGATGCCGCCGATCAGCCCACCAATGCCGCGCGCGGTCATGATATAGCCAAATTCGGCCGAACCCATCCCCAAATCTTCTTGCAAGAAAATAACCAAGATTGCCGAAATAATTGCATCTGCAAAAAGCGCAATACCAATCACAATAAACGTATTAGATAAGATAGGTTTACTGCGAATGATCCCCAATCCAGCCTGCCACTCTTCGACTATTTCATTGATGCGTGCTTTGAGCATTACTAATTTAGCAGGCTCTGTCTGGACCGGTTCTGAAGCAGACTGTCTCTGATAAGAGACCATGACAAAAAAGATCAGCAACGCGGCCAAGCCAAAGCTAGCGGCATCAATTACAACAACGCTTGAAAAACCGTATACGGCTAAAACTACCCCACCAATTGCAGGTCCAATCAAGCGAGCCAAGTTGTCATTCATGCTGTTAAGTGAGTTGGCCGCAACCAATTGATCTTCAGCAACCAGTTTGGGGAGAAGGGCATTTTCGGCCGGGCCAAAAAACTGAGCAATCGATGATTCTATGAAGAGAACCACAAACAAAATCCAGCTTTGTTCGGCCGATTGCACAAAAGTCAGCAACAGCACAACCACCATTTGGATGAGATTGACAACCAACATGGTGCGCAGCTTGTCCCAACGGTCAACAAACACCCCGGCGATTGAGCCAAAGATAATACCCGGTGCCAGAAAGGCCATAAAGACCCCGGCTGTCGCCATCGCTGAACCGGTAAGATCAAATATATAGAATGGAATGGCGGCCAGCAGCACCCAATTTCCGATAATCGACACCAGTCCGGCCGACCATAACATCATAAAATTGCGATTTTTTAAGACATCTA
>JBCCSO010000843.1:0-2584 GCA_039199965.1 Chloroflexota bacterium
CAGCATGCTTGAGAGAGCAAGCCTTGAATGCAGCGCACTCGCGCAGTCGGGAACGATTGATGGCGCTCTATGAGATCTGCTGTCGTTTGTCCCCATTTTTCGATATCAACTTTTAACATCTTGCTCTGACACCCTGATCCACTCCTATTACCAGAACCTATGACCCAGGCTAAAAACTACAGGTTCCAAGATGGATGCGGTTTATGTGTCAAATTTGACGTTGAATTACAAGTTAGAAACCGAGACATATGCCACATATAGAACATAACTACTTTTTTATTGATGGATCATCATTAATGGCTGATATCGCGAGTTATAAACGAGATCACCCTGAATTCACTGAGAGACGATTTAAAGTAAGTAAAATTGTAGATGACTTTGTATCTCAAAGGCTTGACAAGTTTCATGGTGGCTCATACAAAAGATTCGTATTTTATTTTGCTAAAGGGGATGAAAACCGCGTACAAAATGTTTTTGAGCTTCCAAATTTCACTACCCCGGACATATATGAAGACATTCACATTAAGTATTGCGGTCAAAAGCTTCAAAAAAGCAAAGAAGTCAATGAATGGATAGCTGAAAACGATCCACCAACCTTGGTGGTGCAGAAAACTCCTGAAACCCTTATGAATCAAGGATTCTCATCTTGAGCCAGTTTTGAGCTTTTAGACTGAATTTCTACGAGGGCAATGGGTTACAGCCTTTATTTTGACCATGTGAGCTGACCCATTTGAGACTCGCAAAAGTTTTCTGCACCACCAAGTCCACCAACATATGTTCTTGACAAAATGCATCGTAGTGAAAAAGCTGTAGACACTCAAATATGTTGTGATGCAATACAGTTAGCAAGTCTCAACAAAATGGCACGTCTATTTCTTTATACCAATGACACTGATTTTTTACCACTAATCGAAACATTAAAGGTATTTGGCTGCAATGTAAGTCTAATCAGATTGAGAAATAAAGACACTAATAAAAAATTGGCCGAAGAATCTGACTCATATCATGTAATGAATGAAAGCAAAATTTTACAAGCGTTCGCTAAGTGATTTGCGCGAATGTTTCTAACAAGTCGTTGCACCAGACCGGCTCCCAGGCTCCATACTTGACCCAATTTTCCAACTAGTCCACAATATAACCGTAATGGCCAGCACATTGCCAGCCGCTGAACTCAGGCGTTAGATTTCATCTTTTCTTAGCCTCAAACTTTCACTGGAATCAAAGACTTTGGTTGCTCTTTCGGAAGTTCGAGAAGTGGCGATCATGGGGGGTTAGAATCAAAAAATTATCATGGATATTCGAGATAAACTCATAGGCCGATGGGAAAACGAACGCTTTTTATATAACCTCAAATCTGATGGAAAGTTAGAGATTCGGGCTACACCCGAGAACGTTGTTTTAAAGTTGCTATTTACTATTCAAGCTAATGGCGTTGTTGGCGAGTGGTGGATTGATTCACAAGGTTTGCTCGTATTACATATGTCAAGAGCTTCCAATGAATTACTTATAGATCAAGATCTTGTATTGTTGGATGTAATTTGGGGGACAGCTTCGACATTACCTGCAATGATACTGATGCATGTAACTGGATGGAACACTCAAAAATTCTCATTTGAATTCAATAATGACGATGAGGTTTCCATAAAGATGGTAAAGCCCGAAGAGCAAGAACAAGTGATTTGGAGAAGAAGGAGATAAGTTGATAAGTTTTTTGTTTTGTGAGGAGGTCGATCACCTGTCTAAGATAGCTTTTGAGTGTTGTGCGTAGTCTAACTGCTGCTTGCACCCGATGCACTTTGTTTGAAGGCTCCCGCGCACTTTTTTGGACTTGGGCGCACGGGTGAAGCCACGACGTTAATCACATATAATGGCCTAGAGCACCGGTCCAGTACTCGGGGTTGACAAGAATCGTTTTTGAGCAGTCCCAGAATTGGCTAATAAGCTTGCTTGTCAAGAGCAATTTTGTACCCTGACCTTTAGTGCTTCGAGATACAATTTTTCGACCTGTCAATAAGTCTATTTTGTCAAGGATTAATTCTGGACCGGCGCTCTAGGTAAACAACTCGATCCGCTGCTCACTAGACAACTCGATCCGCTGCGAGACGAGCAACCTGACCCGCTGCCCAACCGGCAACTACTCAACCGACTTATAAGCCTTTCACAGATCACCCTTAACGAAAAAATGAGGGTTTCAGGTGTGTGACAGTTGACCATTTCAGGCCCGATTTAGTCCATCGGTCATCACCACCTTCAAAAATCGGAGATTTGGGCAGAGCGATAGCTATCAACGTGGTGCTTGCCCCTGCCCACTACTCAACCAGTCCCTCCCCTCCCCCACTCAGCTCACAGCCAGCAGCCATGAGTGCCCCATAGAGTTGGCTGATAAAGCCGTTGGGAGGAGTAGCGTGGCAAATCAGGAGCACGTCAAGATACTGAAGCAGGGCGTTGACGCCTGGAATCGTTGGCGCGAGCAAAACCCTACGATGATTCCTGACATCAGTAGTACGGATCTCAGCAATGCTGACCTCAGTGGGATTAACCTCCTCTTTACCAAGCTCCGATTCGTCAACTGCAGCCACGCCGA
>JBCCSO010000844.1:0-2582 GCA_039199965.1 Chloroflexota bacterium
CCAAAATACGCGGATAAACCTGCTGAATCTCATCATCGGCCGCCAAAATTGATTGGCTCGTTCGCTCAATTTCAACAAATGGGTCTGTGCTGATATCAGTTTTGCTAACCGCAATATCAAACCGGCCGATAGCGGATGAAATCAGGTCAACGTTGGAACGCCGTATCGTCTCAACTGTCGCACTCATCGACACGATCAGGCCGGTGCTGACTATTAGCGATAGCACCATTAAGATGGTGCGGACCTTACGGCGTCGGAAGTTTTTGAGTACGTAAGAGAGAATCATTGGCGTCTTCTGGCTCCTGTCTTTCGATATTTAGCAGTTTTCCATCCTGCATGTTAACAACGGTGCCTGCAAATTTTGACATGCGCGGGTCATGGGTCACAAACACAATAGTCATTCCCTCTTTGTTTAAATCTTGAATGAGCTTCATGATCGCAAAGCCGGTTTCACTGTCTAGATCACCAGTCATTTCGTCACCAATCAGGATGGGAGGGTCATTGGCCAACGCCCGCGCAATCGCGACACGCTGCTGCTGACCACCAGATAGTTCACTGGGATAATGCTTCGCCCGATCGTCTAAACCTACCTTTTCAAGGAGCGCCATCGCCCGGTCGGTTCTTTCGCGACGTGACACACGGGCTAGTACCATGGGTGCCTCTACATTTTCAAGTGCGGTAAAGTTGGCTAACAGGTTGTAATTTTGGAAAACAAAGCCCATTTTCTCTAAACGCAGCTTGGCCAGCTTGTCTTCTGTTAAGGAGACAAGCGTTTCACCTTCTATGTTGATATGGCCCCGGCTGGGCTCATCTAACCCACCAATGATATTTAACAGTGTGGTTTTTCCAGAGCCTGAAGGACCCATTAGGCAGACAAATTCCCCACGCTCAATGTTCAAGGTCACCCCACGCAAAGCGGGTACCGCGTCTTTGCCCATGAGGTAGGATTTGTGGATGTTGTCCACAATGATTATCGGTTCAGTCATAAATGTTCCTCGGTTTTTGAGTAAGGAGATTGTGGTCAAGCGCACAGGGTCAGCAACTTTGTTGTTACATTAGGTTAACACCGCAAGAAGACATAATTGTGACAGCTTAAGCCCTTGACTATTCTGGAAGTTTATCTGCTGAAAGTTAAATCTAAATCAGTCAGAGGATGGTTTTAATCTTCATTAAAGGCTGATCGAATAGTCAACCGTGTGGTTGATAACATTGAAATTTCTGTGGTAATCTGTCGTAGATCATCAATACTCAAAGATTGAGCTTTATCTCTTCCTCATCAATCTACCCCTAAGTCGTTTGATCTTGCCCCAACATATAACGATTCGTTGAGCTACAGGCATTTGAACCGGTTACAAAATGTTATGAAATCAAAAGTCAATTGGAACAGTCTGTCTGATCAATTTTATGTTGAAGATACAAGGCCGCTCAAATGGTTTGTTGGCTCATCTTTGATTCCCACTGCGCTATTTGTTCTGTGGTATACAACTCAGTCATGGCTGTTCGGAACTGAAAGCTTGGTCAGTGCTGTGAACGGCTTAGGTGGAGAATCAACCGTCGTGGCGGCCATATTTGTCTTTGTGCTCATGATTGTATGTTTTGCCATGCTTTTGTTGCTGGATGATCTAAGGATCTCGGCCGCTATCATCTGGCTGTATTTTGGGTTGACCGTGGGGGTCATGCAGATTTTCGGGCTGGGGGTGCGCTCTCCACTGTTCAATTTGGTTTATTTGACCATTATTTTTGCGCGATTTTTTCTGGGGGTTAGAAACTTGGTTGCTATGTCAACGCTTTCGATTGTGGCAATCGTTGGATTTTTTGTGCAAGAGCAGATGGGGCTGATTCAAAATCAAAATGTAACACCGGCCGATATTGATGACCTGCTTGCGATTACCTATACCATTGGCATTCTTTCGTTTGTTACCCATTGGATCATGGTGGCTCTAAAAGACCGCACGGTAAAACTGAAGTCTTATCAAAATCATCTAGAACAGTTGGTGTCACAGAAAACGGCCGATCTGCAGACTGCGCTTGACGCGGCCGAGGAAGCCAGCCGAGCCAAATCAGTATTCTTAGCCACCATGAGCCACGAGCTGCGCACCCCGCTTAATGCCATCATCGGATATGCAGAAATGACGCAGGAAAGCCTAGATGATGAAGATTACACCCCCGATCTGTCTGAAGATGTCGGCCGAATCAACACGTCAGCCCGACACCTGCTGCAGGTGATCAACGCGATTCTGGACCTATCAAAGATTGAAGCCGGAGAGGAAGGGGTTAAGCTTGTACCTGTAAGTGTTAAATCTGTGTGTGAAGAGATGGTCGCAATTTGTCAGCCTATGGTCGAACAGTCTGGTAATGAAATGGTGGTTAATTTACCTGAAACTGCGAGTCCAACCGTCCTCGCAGACAAAGAAAAGCTCGTGCAAGTGATCATCAACATTATTGGTAATGCTGCTAAGTTTACGCATGATGGCACCATTACGCTGAGTGCAGACGTAGATATCCCAGAACAGCAGGTATCAATCGAAATTACAGACACGGGGATAGGGATTCCTGAAGAAAAATTGGAAACGATTTTTCAG
>JBCCSO010000845.1:0-2581 GCA_039199965.1 Chloroflexota bacterium
CGCATTTCGTTTGATAAGGCATATGATCGCTACAGGCTAGAGGTTGATTTATGGCACCCCAACAAACCAGGAGGTGCAGGCATCATATTTGGTATGCCGCAGCCAAATGAACTAGCAAATGCGTATCTGGTACGATTCTCAGATGACGGTGCGGGGCTTTTCATTGGTCAGTTCAACCAAAATGAAGTGTTTGAAGGGCTCAACTTTGTCCCCACAGAACCACTGGGAACCAATATTCAGTCAATTGATATTGAAAGCAATGGATTTAATTACCAAGTTTATTTGAATGACGAGGCGGTATTTGGTGAGTTACCGGCTCTGAGCGGCCGCTCTTTCTTTGGCCTTGTCTCTAATCAGGCAGAAGTGGCGTA
Source organism: Chloroflexota bacterium (assembly GCA_039199965.1). Taxonomy (GTDB): domain Bacteria; phylum Chloroflexota; class Anaerolineae; order Promineifilales; family Promineifilaceae; genus WTJY01. The sequence continues at coordinate 372 of JBCCSO010000845.1, forward strand.
CGAGCGGATCTTCATTTCCCCTCTGAACGCTATTCCGGCTGGTGCAATTCAGCAGCCCGGTGCGCCACCTGTTGCAGTTGAAGCAGCGGCCGAAGCGCCAATAACCGAAGAGACTGTTCCAGAACAAGAAACACAGTCTGCCGCGACAACTGATGATCCTGTAGCTGCAGCTGAGGCTTCCACCACGATCAGCGGTTCAGAGCTTGATGACATCACCGGAGAACCATTCTTCCAATCAACCTTTGTGGGCACCATAGGAGAAACCAACTGGATTCCGTTCAGAGGTGAGTGGTCAATTGAAGAGGGTGCACTGCTTCAACGGGATCAAAATGGCTTTGACTTTGGTATCGGCTTTAATGAGGAATACACCGACTATGTTTTACGCACCCGCTTCACCCATATTGAGGGGAAAGGTGGCGGCGTCCTGTTTGCTATGGACCGGCCGGATAGTCGTAATCTTTCACACGTGGTCCGTTACGACTCTGATCAGAGCGCCATTTTGTTCGGCTATTTTGATGAAAACGGTCAGTTTAATGCACAAGGCGGAGAAGCGGTGCCAGAACCATTCAACACACAGCACCAGTTTGACGTGGTCAAATACAGCGAGACCTACGATGTCTATGTGGATGGGCTGAAAGTTGTAGGCGACGTTCCACTTTTCAACAACGGTCCGTTTATTGGACTAACCAATTCAACCAGCGTCGTCCAATTTGATTCTGTTGAGGTCTTTCCGCTTAATGAGGTCGTTGAGCCAGTTGAAGCGGAGTCTCAATCAACTGAAACCGAAGGTGGCATTGAAAATACAGAATTAGAAACTGAAGATACCAGCACCGATGATGGGGAGTAAAAGATGATAAGACAAACCGATACCTATGCAAATTTCCGGTCATCCATTTTGAGTAAGTTCAATATTGATCTGGATCAAGTCAGCATACCAGATGGCTACAAGCCAGCCTTATACGCATTTTTGGCCAGCCGGGTGGTGGTCTTTTTTGTGGCTTACTTTAGTGAAATCATGATCGTTACCGGCCGGGAAAACAATCCAGAGTTCTATCACATAGCCAAAGATAATGTTTTTCTGGACGTTTTAGCGCGGTGGGACAGCGGTTTCTACATCACAATCGTTGACGGCGGGTATGAGATGATCACGGGTCAAATATCAAACATAGCCTTTTTTCCGCTTTACCCGCTGCTGATCAGCTTCACCAACATCTTCTTCGACAACACCCTTCTATCTGGGATCATCGTTAGCCACGTCGCTTTCTTCTTTGCTTTGGTTTACCTATATCGCTTGACCCTGCTTGTCACAGATGACAATGGCACAGCGCAGCGAACCATCTACTATCTGTCAGTGTTTCCAACCGCATTCTTCTTTAGCGCAGTATACACAGAAAGTTTGTTTTTGTGCTTGTCTGTAGCCGCCATCTACTATGCAAAAATCAAGAAATGGGAGATTGCTACGATTTTTACACTTTTGGTGGGTGTAACACGCATTACGGGTATTCTAGTTTTTGGGGTTGTAGGTCTTGAATGGCTTGCATCACACGGTTGGACCATCAGCACATGCTACAAAAAAGAGGCATGGGTGAATTTGTGGGAAGGAATCAAAGAAGATTGGTTTAATCTGAGTCTGCTGCTTTTGGCTCCCCTAGGCTTTTTCAGCCATATGATGTTTTTGAATAACCAATTTCAAGATCCGATTGCGTTCTGGTCGGTACAATCCGCATTTAACCGGCAGGCAGATGGGCCCGTCGCCATTTTTTTGCGCGATTTTGGCCCACTGCTTAGCCAAAATTTCTGGATTGGTGACATATGGTGGAATGTGCTGTTCGATTCAATTGCCATCATTTTTGCTCTGGGGGCAGCCCCATTTGTTTACAAAAGATTTGGAGAGGGGATGGCATTGTTCATCGTCTTAAGCGTGCTGGTGCCACTAGCCAGTGGCACCGGCAGCATGACGCGCTACATTCTAGTTTTGTTTCCGCTGTTTATGATGCTTGGCATTTGGGGGACTCGTCCCTCTGTTGACCGCTTTTTTCAAACGTTTTTCCCTACTTTTATGGGACTGTTAACGGCCGTCTTTGTAAACTGGGTATTTGTAGCGTAGAGGCTAGTGCTACGTCAAGGATGGATAGGTGGAAACCCTTGACGTATCCTACAATGGTTTATCCTGCTGAAATTTCCATCACGTCATGATTGACAAACCACTA
>JBCCSO010000846.1:0-2571 GCA_039199965.1 Chloroflexota bacterium
CTCTAACGCAGCAGGCGGCTCAGAAAAATTTGGCGATCTTTAATCTGGCCGGAAAATTTTATGATCCAGCGTGGCCCGTCGTGTCAGAAGTGAACGAAGAGGTGATGACTGAGTTTGCACTGTTTGAGATTGAGGATGAATTGCAGTCGCCGTTGCTCAACAAAAGGGTGCGCTATTCAACTATTTTGCAGGACCCCTTCTCGCATGTGCGGGCATATATTTGGTTTCTGGTGGCGGCACCGCAAATTGATCCAGCGCAGTCTGCGGCCGAACAGCGGCTGGCTGGTAGGCAAATTGAGCTTCTACTCGAAATTTGGTCGGCCGGTAACGTTCCTGCTTGGCAAAATAGATATTTTGATCAGCAGTTTCGACAGGGGGCTGTCAGCCCGTCGGTTGAGGAATGGCAGTCACTGGTCCAAGCTGGCGCGGCGGGGGATGATTTAATCGTCAGCGCATCTCGGTTTGAGTCGGCAAAATTTGAGTTGTTCCCGGCCCAGCGGCCGTTTTCACAGCGGGTTTTTGACGAGCTGGTCTTTAATCGCGTGGGCGTTTATGGGACGGCCGATTTTGCTCCTGTAACCGCCCTAAACACCGATGCAGGTATAATCCGCGCCACGCCTCGTTTGATTGGTTTAGCGGCCGCGTTGGGCTCTGATTTGGCTTTGGAGAAGCTGCTTGAGGAGGGTGAGGACGGATTCGCTGGATGGGAGCAGCAGATGGCTAATTTGCGGGCGAAATCTTTGCAGTTGAGTGGTTTTCCCTCGTCACAGCAGAGAGATTTTTTGGTCGCTATTCAGCCGCTGGCTGAGCCTGTGACAGACGCCTACCCGACGTATATGGCAGCCGAGAGTTGGGATGACTTTGACCAGTGGTCGGCCGGGTTTGTGATCGGCTCAAGCCCATTTTTTCAAACAGGTGGAGCACGCGCTGAATTGGGTGCTGAACAGCTTGTTTTTGTAGAACCTCGGCCGGAACTGTACGCTAATTTGGCAGCTCAAACGCGGCAGTTGGCCGAAAGCCTCATCAGTCTAGACATGTTAGATCGGGCCAATGCGGATCGACTGTTGGCCTTAGAGCAGGATTTGCTCGTGCTTAAGGTGATTGCTGAAAAAGGGTTGGCGGGGCAGCGACCGTCGGCCGAAGAGTCTGAAACAGTCAAAAGGTTTTTAGCTGAAGCAACGGGGGTAAAAATGGCTGACTTTGCACCGATATTTTCTGGGCCGCAAGGTCAGCTAACCGCTCAGATTGAAGGATGGGCTCCAGCCCTGTTTGTGGTTCTTGATGGTGGGCAGCAGGTGGTGGTGCAGGGAGTTAGGCTTCAAACAAGTGTTATTCGTCAGAATAACTAAGTTATGAGCTGATTAAATGGATTTATCTGTTGTTAGATATCTTTTTGACAGCATCACAAACAATAACCCAACTATGAGACTAATCAAGACACCGGTGCAAATGTGAGAGATGAATAGGAACTCTTCTCTGAGAAAAGTTCCGCGCATATTGTCCCATAACCATAAGTTGCCTGCTTTATCTTTTACAACAATAGAATTTCCGATCGCATCTGCAAACTGTATTTGGCTTTGTACACATTGCTCTACATTGCTTGGATAATTTGAGAGTATAGAAAAAGCTGGTGAAGAGAAGTTGCAAGATGCTTTGGCTCCATCCTCACTAGCCGATATATTTTCGGATTCTTCGCAAGAATCTTGTCTTGCACTACATATCCAGATCGTGCCGTCTTCGTCTTGCAAGTAAGCATCCGAAAAGACTACTTGGACTAATTCAGAGTTGGAGTTTGCTAACGATGGTAGCTGCACCCAATCAACAAACAAACCAGTGTGTTCAATCTGATCGAAAATCCAACCACCAATCAAGCCCAAGGCAAGAAAAGTCGCTAGAATTTTTTTTGAATTGATCTTACTCATGTTTACCCCTTAATCTCTTTTCAAGATTACAGCGTTTATCTGAGTATTAAACGATCAGAATGCAGTAGGAGTTCCCATTTACATGTTTTAGGTTATGCACTTATTAAGCTAAGGTAGATCAACTAATTTTTCCTAAATCCTTGCTCCAGTTGGGGCGTTCAATATGGAAGAGTTCATTAGTGGTGGCATAGCTAGGACCAGACAGGCGGCCGATCGCTTGCAGAGCGGCTGGGTCGATTTTGTGGTTGGGGAGCAGCACTTCATCTGCAATATGCATGTGCACGACCTCGCCAAAAATAACCAAGTTACCGCCGCTATGAGCCCCTTTTAAATCATGTGTGCCGGACAGAACGCACTCAAAGCTCACGGGTGATTCTGCGACCCGTGGCGCAGATATTTTGACGCTCTCTGCTGGGGTTAAACGAGCTTCCTGAAACTCATCTACATCTGGTGGGAGCGTGCCTGCGGTTACGTTCATTTGCTGTGCCAGCGGAAATGAAACAATATTGAATACAAACTCTTTGGTATCCAAAACATTCTGTATCGTGTCTTTATTTTGCCCGTCAGGACGGCCGCCAGAGAAAATGAGCGTAGGGGGATCGGCCGATACCGCGTTGGCAAATGAATAGGGGGCCAGATTAAAAACACC
>JBCCSO010000847.1:0-2567 GCA_039199965.1 Chloroflexota bacterium
AAATCACGTCTGGGCCACCAAAACCGGTTCCGTCCTCAATATTCTGGGCCGATAGCTGACTCACACTGCCAGACCACTCTTGCTCAAGTGCTGAATTCAAGACATGCTCCAGATGTTGACGATCTTGAGCTGTCATGCTAACTAAGTCAAAATAGTCCTGAACCGCCTGCTCAATCGAGACATCTTCATCTTGCCTAGCCGCACGCCGGATGGCGGTCTGTATATCTGCATAGTAGCCCTCATATTTAGCCCACGCTCTGTCACCTAACAGGTCACCATCCGCCCCATAAATGATGCCGTTGTCATAGTCTGTTTCAAGACGCGGGGCGTTGATTTCATCAGCCAGAGTGGTCATTGGATTGCGCCGAATGCCGTGTATCCATGAAGCACCCATGTCCATCGGGGCGTCTGGCCAAAGCTTGCTAGTCCATACCCGGCCGCCGATCCGATCGCGCCCTTCAAGGATGGTGACGCTATAGCCTGCATCTTGCAAAGTGCGTCCGGCCGCGAGTCCGGCCATCCCTGCACCAATAACCAAAATTTTTTGTGAAGATGGGTTGCTTGCACAGTTTGTAATGAGAATTGAAGCGGCAGCTGCGGCCGAAAGCTGAATAAATTGTCTGCGGGATAACGGGTCGTTCATAGCGGAAACGATTCTGAAACGATAGATCAGTAAAGTTGTGTTCAGAGTAATACCTTGATGAATCTGAATTATCTCATTTATCAGGTTTGTCGGGTAAGTCTCTGAGGAAATTCAACGCAGCGCAACGAGGAAACAATATGATACAAGGTAATGCTGGACAAATTGAGGAAGTCAACGAACCAACAACTTTCGGCCGTCTGTGGCCATCTATATTAAACGGAACCACTATTGGACTGCTAGAAGCTCTCTGGTGGGTATCGTTGCTGGCTCTGATCTTTTCAGGGCCGCTTTCGGTTTACATCGGCCGGGCCACATTTTTTATTGTGGCGGGCTCATTTGTGTCAACCGTATTCATCGCCTACCGGAGTTCTTGGCGAGGTTCAATTAGCGTACCGCAGGATGTGCCCACCGCAATTTTGGTGGTTGCCACCGGGCGCATTATTGTGGGGATAGGAGAAACCGCTTCGGCCGATGCGGTTTTTGTGACCAGTATCGCCACCATCGGCATTGCGTCTATTGCGATGGGGCTGTTCATGTACTTTTTGGGGGTGTTCAAGCTTGGTAATTTGGTCCGCTTTCTACCGTTTCCAGTGACGGCCGGATTTTTGGCCGGGACCGGTTGGCTCCTGCTTATTGGCGGGTTCAGTAGCTCGATCGCCTCTGGGCAAATTTCAGACCTGCTGTTGCCAGAGTCGATCATCTTCTGGCTGCCAACGCTGGCTATTTCAATCATCACTTACTTCATTGAGAAACGATTTGATAGCCCCGTTGTTCTACCGATCATGTTGGTTGTGGCAACCGCTATCTTTTATGGTGTCACCTTGGGGCAAGGGTACACACTTCCCCAACTAACCGAAGCGGGCTGGCTTGTGGGTGAATTACCGGCCGGATTCCAGCCGCAGATTCCTAATTTAGCTGATTTCCGGTTGGTGCAGTGGGGTGCTATCGTCGCAGAAGCTGGTAGCTTGGCCGTTCTGGTCGTGGCTTCGGCTGTGGCAATGTTGCTCAACAACAGCGGTTTTGAGTTGACCGTCAACAAAGACTTTGATCCCAATAGTGATCTGCGTGCCCACGGTGTGGCTAACACCATGGCAGGGTTTGTAGGCGGCTGGCCCAGCTACATTACCCCAGCTTGGTCATCAATCAATTCTCGAGACAAAAAAGAGCATCCGCTGGCGGGTCTCATCATTCCAATTGTAGGTGGTTTGCTGCTGTGGTATGCCACCCAGCTATTTGCCTATCTGCCTCGCTTTGTGTTGGGTGCCACTGTTTCATACTTAGGTATGATGTTCTTGATTGAATGGGCTCTTGAACCGGCTCGCCGTTTGCCCCGCTTAGAGTATGGGATCTTGCTGGCTATTTTGGGCGTCATCGCGTTCTTTGGACTACTGGAAGGTGTGGCTGTAGGCTTGGTTTTGGCGGTTATTTTGTTTGTGGTGAACTACAGCCGCATCAACGTTTTGCGCTACTCAATGTCCGGTCTTCATCAGCAGAGCCGTGTAACGCGCACTCAGGAGCATCGTGAATTCTTGCGCTCTGTTGGCCATCAAACACAGATTCTGCAGCTACAAGGGTATATTTTCTTCGGCTCTGCTAATCGATTGTTGGACAAGGTGCGCAAGGTTGTGAGTGAAGAAGAAATTGAGTACTTGGTGCTTGATTTTGAGCGGGTTACCGGGATCGACTCAACGGCCGTACTCAGCATATCAAAACTGCAAAAGTTCCTCGCTCTGCGGAACATTACGCTGATGATTAGCGAAATCTCAAGTGATGCTTGTTGCGTGATTGAGAAAGAACTCCCGGCCGATGTGGCGGCCGATCTGCAAATCTTTGGCAACGTCGATATGGCACTTCAAGCCATCGAGGAGCAGCAGTTGATCGATGCTGGATTTGATCCCCAAACTCCAGTACCCACGTTTAAAGA
>JBCCSO010000848.1:0-2560 GCA_039199965.1 Chloroflexota bacterium
GAATTGGTTCGGTGGGCGCGGCCGTAATTTCAGCTATTGGCTGCGGTGGCGGTGTCGGTGCATCTGTTTGACATGCTGCCAGTAAAATGAGGGTAAACAGTAGACTAACTTGAATCAATCGGCCGGAATTTTTCATCGGCCAAATATATCAAAAAGAGCCGGGTAAAAAATAAAAAGGGGATAAGTGACTTTGGAACAAACCGGTGCTTACTTTTTGTTTTGCATGCCTGCGCGGGATGAGGCGAGGTAGTTGAGGTTTTCTGGCGCCATCGTTTCATTTTCTAGCAGGGTTTGGACCCGTGGCAAGCGCACATAGAAAGAAGTTCCTCTGCCAAGTTCAGACTCAACATCAATGTCCCCATTCATCATTATGACAAAGCGCTTAGAAATTGTTAGCCCAAGTCCAGTCCCCTCAATCTGCTCATCCTGATCCTTTTGCTGCTGATAAGGGTTAAATAGCTTTGGTAAAAACTCAGCCGAGATGCCCCGTCCGCTGTCGATGACGGAAAACTGCACGCTGTCCTCAACGGGAGCTACAACAAGCTTTACATGCCCTTTCTGGGTAAATTTATTCGCGTTGTTGAGTAGATTAACTAGAACCTGTTTGATCTTTGGCTCGTCTCCCCAGATGTACAGATTTGGGTCAGTTAAGGCAGCTTTGTAGCTATTTCCACTTTCTTCAAAGAGAGGGGCCATGAGGTGGCTGACCTGTTCAACAATGTTATTCACAGAGCAGCTTTGAATGTTAAAGCTCATCTCCCGCGCTTCTATTTTTGATAAATCAAGAATTTCATTGGATAGCTTGAGCAGCTCTTTGGCCGCGACCACCACTTTGGCTACGTCTTGAGTGACCTCTGGATCAAATTTAGCTACGTTGAGTTCATCTTCAACCATCTCACTGTAGCCAATGATGGCGTTGAGTGGTGTGCGTAATTCGTGGCTCATGCTGGCCAAAAATGTGGACTTGGCTTGACTGGCATCTTCCGCCTTGTTTTTCTCAACCTCAAATTGAGCGGTGCGTTTTTCCACTAGCTGTTCCAGCTTGACTTGGTGTTCAGCAAGCTGATCTCGACTGTCTCGGTAGAGTTTTGTGCGCTCTTTTAAGCGCCTAACTGAGACAGTCACAAACCAGCGAATGGCTAATAGAAATAATGTGTACTGAATAAGGTGTAGCGAAGGGGGGAGTGGGTGAAGCGTTTCTCTAATTTCTAACCGTTCAAGAGAGAACTCTACAACCAGTAAAGCAATCATAGCCCCTGTAAAGACAGACAGGGATTTTTCTGATCCGTAATATCCCAAAACGACCATTACGAGGGTCATTGCGAATAATCCGGGATCATAGATACCGTGTGGAGAAAATAGGGTAGCGGCCGAGTACGCAACGATGACCATCGACACATATATCCACAGTGTAAATTCAAATGCCAGCCGCCTGAGAAAGATGTAGCAAACAACACATCCCGTTAAAAGCAGGATGGGAGCTATGCCAACGATTAAAAGATCTCGTAAGTAGAACGTTTCCCAGAATAAAGGAGAGATCAAGCAGGCCAGTACAACAATTGCCGCAACACTCCCGCTGATCAATAGAATATTGTAGTAAACATCGATCCTTTCCTGAATTTCTTCGTCAGGATGGTTCGGCTTTGGAATGTAGGATTCAAGGATTTTTTGCAGGTTTTTGGCTGTTATGCGATTAGCCTTTCTCATTTCAGATTATGAATGTATCACAGATGTTGCCTGTATAGAATGTCCATTTGGTCATACTTTGTGAGTTCAAATTCTGTGATATAAGCCTATCAAAGGTCAGTTTTAGTGAGTTGAGCGATACTAGAGTTAAAAACTGATCAAGTATTTGTCAGTAAAGTAGGCAACTACAGCGAGAATATCAACAGTAACAAATTCAAAAAACTGTCAATTGTTCTTTTGACCGGTTTGGTAGGATTTTGTGACAGACATAGTTATCATTAAGTCTAATGAGGAGGAAAGTTTGATGGGAGAGGTATCGGTTAAAGTGCGAAGGAAGGCTCTTCTGGGAGAAAAAGCACCCGTTTTTTATGAAGAACCCGTGCATGTCGTCCGTGGTGAGGGTGTCTGGCTATACGGCCCAAACGATGAAAAATATTTAGATGCCTATAACAACGTACCGTGTGTTGGCCACTGCCATCCACACGTGATAGATGCGCTAACCCAACAAGCAAGAACTCTGAATGTTCACACGCGCTACTTGAACGAGGTGATTCTTGATTATGGTGAGCGCTTGGTGGGCACGATGGATGGATCACTCAACCGGCCGTTCTTCGTTTGCACAGGGACTGAAGCCAACGAGCTTGCCATCCGCATGGCGCGGGAAGCAACGGGTGGGATGGGGATTATCGGGACCAACAACACCTATCACGGGAATGCCAATACCGTCATGCAAATGTCATACGGCCGGATTCCGCCAAAAAAGCGGCCGAAATCTCCGTACTTTCGTTTTGTCCCTTTTCCAGAAATGTACCGGCCGCCCGCACCGATGTCTGAAACCGCGTTGGCGCAAGCCTATGCGGCCGAAATTCAGGCC
>JBCCSO010000849.1:0-2554 GCA_039199965.1 Chloroflexota bacterium
CGGAACTGCACCCACCTTGAAAGCAAGGCCGACCAAAAACATGGCTAGACCCGCATATGACAGCGTACCGTCAAACCCTTGAGCCACTTCAGGCAGAGATGTTGAACCAGTTGAGCCATATAGCAATGCAATACCGAAGACCAAGAACCCAGATGCGAACGCGCCCAACAAAAAGTATTTCATGGCGGATTCTTCAGATTCTTGACGCGGCCGGGCGATACCACACATCACATAAAGTGGAATGGAGAGCAATTCAAGCGAGATAAACACCAAAATGAGGTCATTGGCCATCCCCATCAGCATCATGCCGCATACAGAGAAAAGCAGCAGCATGTAAAATTCTGTATCTTCCTCAATACGGTTCTTGTTCAAGTAGTTAGACGAGATGAGAACCGTAAGCAGTCCTGTGCCCAAGAAAATGATGTTCAGGAAATGCACGTAGCCGTCTGCAATAATCATGGAAGCACCATTTGAGGTGAACGAGCCACCTTCGAGTCCCCATGTTGCAAGTGTTGCGATGACTGCAATAACAAGGCCCAGAGCGGTAAAATAGGGCATAAACCCCTGCTTTTCACGCGGGTAGATCATGTCCAGAATCATGATCAGAACTCCCCAAACAGCGACAACAGTGGCTGGTAGAGTATAAAAAATATTGATGTCTGGTGCTGTAAATTCCATAGGAATACCTAATTTTGCTGACCTTTTGGGCCATCAAATCGATGAGATTCGCAATTTAAAAAACAAAGCCTTTGATGAGATCTTCTACAAGTAAACATCAAAGGCATGAAAGGTTTGTTAATCAGCTTGAGATTGTACCTAATTTCACAAAGTGCAGCAATTTTATCGGCCTCTGAGCAGGGCTAATAAACCAAAATAACTATGCCAGCTACCGGTTTATTACAAAGTTCGAGGGTGTTTGGTGACTAGATAGAGAGATAGTAATGCCATAGAAGATGGGCCGCAATTGAACGATATGGCCGCCACGGTTCACCCCATTGTTCAAACTTTTCTTTTTTCGGCCGTGCATCTAGCCCTTTGATCTGCTTGATCGCCTCCTCTAAAGCGATGTCACCGGTAGGCCAAATATCGATCCGGTTGAGACACATCATCAGGTAGATGTTGGCAGTCCACACCCCAATCCCTTTAATTTTAATTAGTTCAGTCCTGACCTTTTCATCTGGCAGATGGATTAAGCCATCCATATTAAGCTGACCTGTGAGGATAGCATTCGCCAGTTCACGGCCGTATCTCGTTTTCTGCCTGCTAAACCCGGCCGTTTTGAGTTCCTCATCTGACAGCGTCAAAAATGTTTCGGGGCGTAAGTCATCGTTTAATCTGGCTAACAGCTTGTTGTAGGCGGCTCTGGCTGAAGCAAGCGAAACCTGCTGCTCTAAAATGATTAGGATCAGCGATGGAAAGCCCGGTGTTCGGCCGAAATGAGGGGAGTAGCCAAATCTTTCAACAACTCGGCTAAAATCAGGATCAAGCTCTATTAGCTTATCAGAGAGTTCTTGAATATTTTCTGGTGTAAAGGTAGGAAAACTATTGAGCACGGCGCAGCTCCTGAATATTTTTTGCCCCTTTGCGAGCCATGATCGGTTGTAAACGGCCGGTCAACCATGGAAAGGCACTAGCGATTTTGGCCAAAATACCGCGACTTAAAGGATAGGTGATTTCGGGTGGTTTTTGACGAATAGCACGCAGCAGCACTTTGTTAAGGTCTTCAACAGTCAGCGTCTTTTGTGGACCAGAAAAAGTGATGGGGGTGACATTCGGCATATCAAGCTGAATGTCAAACATGGCGGTTTTGACGAGGTCGGGGCAAATGACGGTGACATCGATATTTTGTGCTCTAAGTTCAAGCCCGGCCGCTAGCGAGAATCCTCTTACCGCAAATTTTGAGGCTGAGTAAAATGAGATTCCTGTTACAGGAGCAACTCCACCTAGCGAAGCTAGATTGATGATGTGCCCGTACCCTTGTTTCTCCATGAGTTTGGCCCCCAGCATGGTGCCAAGCATGACCCCTTTGGTGTTGACATCGATCTGAGCGTGCATTTGCGCCGCAGTGGCGTCTGTGATGAAGGCGGGCATGATGACCCCAGCATTGTTGATGATGATGTCGATCCGGCCGAATTTACGTTGGGCATGATTCAACACATCCTGCCATTCTGCCTCTTGAGTAACATTCAGAGGCAGCAGGAGTAAATCAGCGGTATCTGGACCATAACGATCTCGCAACTGATCCATGCTGAGGTCCGTTGCGACAAACCGAAATTGATCTCGGTTTGATTCTACAAAATGCAGACCGATGCCATTGGCTGCCCCGGTGATCAAAATAACAGTTTTTTCCATAGTTTTTGTGAAAGTCAGTTCAATGTTCTATCGTGACACCCGTTTTTATGGATCGGACAACAATTTTCAAAACGATCTCAAACAAGGGCAAATTTATCGAGTCAAGCTGTCTGTTTGTATCCTCAATTGCACAACTTCGCCAGCCACATTTTTAGCGGCTTTGGGAGAACTCACCCCAGCGACCTAATTGGAGCATAAAACA
>JBCCSO010000850.1:0-2553 GCA_039199965.1 Chloroflexota bacterium
AGATGAATACGAACCGCTGACCCGTGGCATGATAGCCGCTATGCCCTACATTGATGATTTTTTGCCGGTTCACAACTTAAATAGTCTGGAAGCTTTAGCCAGCCATCTGAGAGGGCTTGATGACCCACGGCGCAAACGGGCAGGAAAGCAGAATTGAGCGGGGCTGCTTTTATAGGGTAGCATTGATCTTTTTCCTGAAATTGAAATGAGTTGAGCCAAAGAAAGGACCATAGCAGGGAGATATGATTTTCAGATCGAAAAAAAAATATCATGAAGTTCCCCAAAAATATACTTGGCCCCTATTATTAGGAGCAATAGCCGCGTTTTTGCTCTTGATTTCGCAATACTTGAGTAATGTCAATAAATATGATTTATATGTACATTCTTCGGGTATGTTTTCTTTAGAGGTCCCATCTAATTGGTCGAAACGAGATTTAAATGGAGGCAGATTTAAGGGTCGCACGGATGTCTATTTTATGAGTGGAAATAGGCTGTTCTTTCCATCAAATAAAAGTGTTTTTGTTTACCTAAAATCAGCAGAAGATCCTAAATCAGAAGATGCCAAACTTTGGGGAGAAAAACTCATAAATGATATTGATGGGCAGATGGTGTCAAAATTTACGGAAATTGAATCATTTATAGATCAACATGCCGTAACGGAGATTTATTCAAGAAGCTATGTTTCCAAGTCTGGAAAGAGAATGCACTTTTATTTTCTTAGCAGAAACAATATAGCTGTTGTTGATATGGTTCCTTACGATCCTGAAAGTGAAAGTACAGAACTATTTGATCATATGATCTCAACATTTGTGCTTACCCCAACCAGACCCTAACTATTCTGATTTCATCTTAATCTGGGTTAATTCCCTCTTTAACCATAATGATATTCGCGGTGCTGGCCGCATGCCGGAGCTTGGTTAATGCTCGATACTCTTCTGAACCCGCCCACGCTTTAAACGCCCCGGCTGAAGGAAAGCTGATCAGCACAGAGCGTGTGGCTGTCCATTCACCCTCTAAACATCGCGCATTTTCATCCATACTGAGCATTGTTCCATCATATTTCTCAAAAATCTCCATAAAGCCTGCCTCATACTGATCGTAGGTGGCTCTGTCGTGAATGGTGATTTGACTAATAATGTATACGGTCATCATTTTCTCCTTGGGGGATATTTTATGGGAAAGACAGAAATTAAACCTTCTCCAAAAATTGACTAAGCGCACTAATGGTTGCGTAGATCGCGTTTGGCTCCCCATAAAAGTGAAACGGCCAGCCATCATGCGGCCCCCGGTGCACAATGCGAGCAGATGACGTGATTTCAACTTGCACCGCCTGCACCCCTAACGTCTGTGAGGCAAAGCGGGTGATGGTGTGGCTCTTGATCCCGCCGGTAAATTTCGGGTGATTGACTACCAATCGCCCCCAACTGGATGTGGTCAGAGTTAATAGCTCACCAACTGGGATATCCTCAAATCCGGCCGCCAAGAACGCTTGCTGTAGCGGCCGTTCATAATCAGGGCAGGCGCGGCCGTTGATGGTGCCCAACGCCACCCCGATCTTGTGACGATTGGTCATGCCGTGTAGGTCGATCACCAGTTTGATATCTTGGCGTTCAACAAGTTTAGCCAAGTGCTTTTTGTAGACCGCTTGCTGATCCCAGTTCGGATCATCGGCTGTTTCCCACTGGTTATAAATGGCATGGCAGCCGGTTTCTTCAGCCAAGAGCCGTGCCAGCCCGGCCGTAAACTCCTCCTCCATTTTATGTTTGCCGTTCCGGCTGTGTCTGGTCGAATGGGGGGCTGATAGCAAAATCGGCCGAATCCCTGTAGTGACCTTAAACGGTAGCTGACCAACTGGTGGTGGTTTGCGATAGGCGATTGGCTCTTCCAACGCTGACAAGCGGCCGATTAAATCCATTGATTAGCCTGCGGTAGTTACATCAAACGTGATTGCTCAACAGCATGAAAGAGTTTGCTTAAACCGTGCTGTAGTGTGTGTTAACCCCGCGCAGCATGCAACACGTCAAAAGCACCCGGGTGGTAAATGGCTGAATAGATACTGTGATTAAAGTCAAGCAATCGTTTGCTCTTTGCGCAGCCTGTCTAAAATGTCTGAAAGCTCAGGGGCCAAAGGGGCTTCAAGCGTCATCTCTCTATCATCAGATGGTCGTTTGAAAGTGAGTTGCTTTGCGTGCAGAAAATGTCGTTTGATCGGTATCGTTTTCTTTTTCCGGCCGTAGATATGATCCCCCACAATCGGGAAACCGATGTACGCCAAATGGACCCGAATTTGGTGGGTTCTGCCGGTTACCGGATAGCAAGTCACTAGAGAATGTTCTGCAAATGTTTCTGTCAGCTCATAGCGAGTTTGTGATGGCTGTGACGTTACAGAGCGGCCGGGCTCGATAACGGCCATCCGCTTGCGCTCTATTGGGTCACGCCCCAGGGGGGCATCGATCAGAGCTCGCTCCGGTTTGATGTGCCCTTCGACTAGTGCCCAATATACCTTTTGGGTCGTACGGGCTTTGAATTGCGCAATCATGTAGTTGAGTGCGC
>JBCCSO010000851.1:0-2552 GCA_039199965.1 Chloroflexota bacterium
ATTCGGCCCGGAGACAACACCAGGTTAGGCCCCACGGCGACAGGTTTCAATCGCTAATGCGTTGGGGAACCTATTCGGCCCGCACCAGCTTGGCTTGACAGAGTTCATGCGTTCCGTTTCAATCGCTAATGCGTTGGGGAACCTATTCGGCCTCTAACTTTCCACAGTTTGTCCACAACCGTCCCGTAAGCGGTATTTTCGCACATTTTGGACCAAAAACAAGCCAAATTATTTACGCAAAATTCACGCAGCGAGGGTCGTTTACTCTTGACAGAAACACCCCCTATTTTTAATGCGTGATTAATCTTTGAGTATTGTTGTAAATCGCTCATTTTCTCACTCGATCTCACTCGATCTCGCTCAATCTCATCCAGCGAGGGTTAATCGCTCACTTTTCCAGCCTTGGCTGGGTGCGGTCTTCGCAACGGGCATTTTTATTTCGCGGATTGAATTGAACTACTGAAGTGCCAAAGCCAACATGTTTAGCAAAATGCCTCCTGCTTCTTCCGCCGTTTTTCCAAACGCCACAACCCCATCCTCATGTCCAGCCATGCTAAAAATTTTTTGAGTCTTCATGTCCGTCTCTGCATACAGTCTCTCAACCGCTGCGGACATTTCCGGGGTTCCGTAGGGGATGTCGGCCGCCGTTTGCGGAATGTTCAGCCTTTCGGCCGCTTGCCAAATGTGCGGATCATGCACATGAATGACCCAATCAATGTCAGGGGCAAGCTGATACACAATGCCGTGGGTCATTGACTCCGATGAAGGTTTAACCGGACCCTCAGCCACCACACGATTCTCAGCACCAAAACAGGCTGTCACCACTGCATAATGCTCGGCCGTTAAATCTGCAATGCTGCCCGTTTGGGTACCACTAATGACAAACCTATTTCCTTCTATTCGGCAGCTGATGTTCCCAAAGCCATAGCCTGCATAGCGCGCGTCATCTTGGCCGATCATCCCCATCATCACCATGATTTTGCGCCAAGCGTTTAGCTCCGTAATATCGGCTGCTGGCAGTGCCGGAGCCGTCTCGTACTCAAGACTAAATTTAATGACACCTTCTTTTTCATTCATTTGGCTACCTTTTGGGGTAAACCAGTCAGGTTTTCAAAACCTGACTGGTTTTTACAGGGATCGTTGAATTTAAGATACATCAACAAACTCGATGAGCGTTCTGAGCACGTTGCCAAACACATTTAATCGAGCAATTTCATGGCCGTGGCTGTTTTCCCGCACTTGGCCAAAGCATAAGACGCGATCCGCCAGCCCTGCGTATTTTACCAAGCTTGCATCACTGGCAGAGGGTAAGACCACGGTTTGCATGTTTGTACCAGCTCGCCCGGCCGCCGCTATCACATCTGTGATCAGATTGCGATCATAAGCGGCTAAGCGGTCTTTTGTGACTGTCGCAGGTCGGCCGTCTAGTTTGAGCGGACTGTTCGGGGTGATCGGCTGCCCATCGACCGCTACAAACACTTCTGGCTGCTCGCGTGCTGCGAGAGACTTGGCACCCAGTCCACCCACTTCTTCGGCCGTAGTAAACGCAAAAATAGTTGGAGCGATGGGTTGCTTACCAGCCTCCTTGAGCCATTCAAGATAGCTGAGCAAAACGGCGCACCCTAATTTGTCATCAAAGGTCCAAGCTGCCACCAGCGGATCGGCCGGATCGCCGTACACCATCGGCCCCAGACCGGCTCTGTCCGGTACAAGCGGACTGCCGCCGCGCACGCCTGCATTGGCTAATTGTTCTGGTGTAAACCCTGTACTAATTGTGACCGATGCCCAATCCTGCCCGGCCGCAGCACCGGGAGCTGAGTGGGTTGATCCCATCGAGACGATGCCCGGAATGGTTTGATGATCGCCTAAAATGACGACCGGCCGTTCTCCAATCTTAAAGGGGAAAAGGCCGCCGTGGCGTTCAACCGTTAACTTGCCGTCCGCCTCGATTCCGGTCACTACCATTCCAATCTCATCCATGTGAGAGGCGTAAATAGTTTTGGGTTGCGTTGGATCAGAACCTTCAAAGCGAACTAGCACATTTCCGGCCGGATCAAGCTCAGGTTGATAACCAAGTCCCCGAAGCTGGTTTACAACGACTTGGGCCACTTCTTGCTCGTACCCCGATGGAGATGGAGCTGCGATAAGCACAGAGAAATAATCTAAAACTGTTTGATTGGCTGCTTTAAGATTCATCCTGCCTCCAAAAATTTGACAATCCATTCGGCCGCGTACTGATCATCCGGCTTTGTTTCCGTTTTTGTTGTGGCGGCCGCCTCTCGAATAAATTCACCATCCAATTTGTCTTCAAAATAATCGATGGCGGTGTCCATCACGCGCGGCGTAAATTCAGGATGTCCCTGCATGCCCAAAACTTTATCCTCGATTGAGAACATCATGTTGGGGCAGAACTCATTGCCTGCCAACCATGTTGCGTCGTTTGGTAATTGAACGACTTGGTCCTGATGGCAAAAGTAGAGGTTGCAAGAGCCATCGTCGGCTGGCAGAGACATCCAATCCGGCCGATTATTGGTTTGCAGTTCAAATTGATG
>JBCCSO010000852.1:0-2551 GCA_039199965.1 Chloroflexota bacterium
GCGATCTTTTGATCGAAACTGGGTGGTACCGCGGAGAAAAACGTCTTCGTCCCAAGCAAGAATTTTTGCTGGGACGAAGACGTTTTTTTGTTTTAAAATAATTTTCGACAAAGACTTCGGAAGTTTTTTGGCTTAAACATGTTACTAGAGGAGTTAAAACTTCCGAAGTCTGGCAGCGCACAACCTTAGTTCCAAAATTATGACAGATTTAATTTGTTTAACCGATGCCTATTGCCAAACGTTTGAGGCGACCGTAACAGAGGTAGTCGAAGGCGGCGTGATTCTAGATCGCACCACGTTTTACCCCGGCGGTGGCGGACAACCTTGTGACACCGGTACGCTGAAAGCCAACGGTATGACCTACAGCGTCACAAAGGTTAAAAAGGTGAGCGGCCGCCCCGTGCATTTTATAGACGGCGACCTACCAGAACCGGGTACGGCCGTTTCTGGCCAGATTGATTGGGAACGACGCTACCAGCTGATGCGCACCCATACCGCTATGCACATTTTGTGCGGCACCGTTTTTCGGGATTATGGTGCGCAGGTCACTGGCGGCAACATGGAACCGCTCAAAGGGCGCATGGATTTTGAATTTGAAACGATGCGCCAAGAGTTGGTGGCTGAGATTGAAGCAGCCATCAATACTGAAATGGCAAAAGATCATCCGGTTCGGGTGAATGTTCTACCACGCGAAGAGGCATTTGCTATTCCGGACCTGATCCGCACCAAAATCAATTTGCTCCCAGAAGGGATCAAAGAGGTGCGCACCATTGAAATTATCGGGCTTGATTTACAGGCGGATGGCGGCACCCATGTCAAAAGCACGGCCGAGGTCGGCCGGATGCGGGTCACCAACTACAAGAGCAAGGGTAAAATCAACAAACGCATTTACTTGGAATTAGATGATTGAGTAGAGACGACCCGTTGGGGCGTCTCATTCGCATCAAGTTAAGAGTGACAAAGAGAAATTCTCCTGAAAAAATAAAGGTGAACAAACTAAATTTTTCAAGGAGAACTTCTCAAAATGACTATATCTCAGATCGCAGCAAGTATGAAACAAGCTATCGCAACCAACCTCGACATCGATGGTTTGGAAACTGGATTTACACAAAGGAGCTCCAAGCTAACCGCGTCAGGGTTCGTTCAGTCAATCGTCATGGGTTGGCTAAATAATCCAGAGGCAACATTGGTTGAACTCGCGCAAGCTTGTGGGCTAAGAGGAATATTCATTAGCCCACAAGGATTAGACAATCGGTTTTCGGAAGCAAGCGTGAAGCTGCTGCAAAGGGTATTTGAGAGAGCAATCCAACGAGTCATTGAAAGTGATCTTGTGTCTAGTCCAATCTTGTCACGTTTCAGCGGGGTATGGTTATTAGATAGCACGTTTATTTCGTTGCCTCCAGAATTAGCAGAGCAATGGCCGGGCTTAGGAAATAACAAAGGTGAAAATACAGCTGGGATGAAGTTGCATCTCAGTTTCAATTTTCTGAATGGTCAAATTGAAACATTAGAAGTGACAGCCGGAAAAGCTCAAGATCGCTCCTCGATTATTCATCAAGCTTGCTTGCCAGCTAAGGGGCTGCGTTTAGCTGATTTAGGGTATTTTGATTTGAAAGTGCTTGCTGAACATCATGATGCAAATGCTTATTTTCTCTCGAGATATCGAATGAAAACAGCTCTTTTTTCCTTAGATGGGAACCGACTACATTTATTGAGGTTACTCCAGACTAGGGACCACCTCGATCTCCATGTTCTAGTTGGTCTTCAAACTCAACTAAACTGTCGCTTATTGGCACATCGGGTACCAGATTCTGTGGCTGAGCAACGTCGGCGACGTATCAGAGAAAAAGCACGCGTCCAAGGAAAAACTGCCAGCAAGTTAACTTTAGCATTAGCAGATTGGACAATCCTGCTCACTAACACAAACCAAAGCCAGCTAACACTTAAAGAAGCGTTTGTATTGATACGCATCCGCTGGCAAATTGAGTTAATTTTTAAGTTGTGGAAGTCTCACAACCATCTTGGTCAATCTCGCTCTGCCAACCCTTGGAGAATTTTGACGGAGCTATTTGCCAAGATGACCGCATTGCTGTTTCAGCAATGGTTGCTCATTGTTGCTTGCTGGCATTTACCAGACCGTAGTTTAGAAAAAGCAACTCGCTTGATTCGCAACACAGCGCTTTCATTACTTATGGTTCTTGATGATTTATCACAGTTACAAGCTTTAATTCAATTGATTACTCAAGCTATTCCTCACACTTCCAGGTTGTATAAGAGGAGAGGTAATCCTAACAGCTTTCAACTCTTATTTCAGGCGTCTGAAGGCTTAGCTTGATGAATATGAGACACGCTTTCAGGTAGTCTCGTGATATTTGTTGGTGTAAACGTGATGAACTCATGCTCTCCCGTCTGCAAAATACGATTCTGGATCGCGTTGTTCCGCCGATTATCATCTGTCACAAAGGTTCGAGCATTGATCTGGATGATCCCTATTTCGGCCGTTGACAGATCATTGGTGTCAAAACGCATCTGCCCTGCAACTTGATCGGCC
>JBCCSO010000853.1:0-2550 GCA_039199965.1 Chloroflexota bacterium
CATTTCATCAAGGTTCACCACAATTGTGACAACTTCACCAGAGTGTTCAAGCCATCCGATCATAAATACGTTTGGCGCGACTTCCACGCAGTCATAATCTTCATCGCCTGTTGCTCCTGCGGCCGAGCCGGAGAGCGCTGTCCAAGTTGCCTTTTCTTCAGCTAACTCAACACGGTATGAATCACCGTTTTCGTATTGATATTCAATCGTTTTTCCAACCATAAAAATCACATTACTTTGAGCAAGACAAGTGACAAAGCGGCGTTTGTCGCTACGCTTACGCTCGGAACGGAGTTCCGTCAGCCTCAACCTGTTGGGCCGGTTGCAACCTGCAACTTGCAAACCTGCCTGCCCGCTAGGGCTTAACCACAATCTTTCCCCGTACCTTCCGATCCATCATGTCTTGTAACGCTTGGGGTGCTTCAGCTAGTAAATAAACTTTATCAATGTGTGGCTTGAGATCACCTTTGGCCAGCCACTGGATAATTTCCATGGTGTTGGCCATATTTTTTGCTGGTTCACGTTGGACCCAACTGCCCCAAAATACCCCCATGATTTGACATCCTTTTAATAGGGGTAAATTCATTGGAATTTTGGCGATCCCGGCCGGGAACCCCACGATCAGAAAGCGCCCTTCCCACGCGGTAGAACGCAGTGCCGCTTCCGTATAGTCACCTCCGACAGGGTCGTAAACCACGTCAGCCCCTTTACCGTTGGTAAGTTCTTTGATGCGGGTTTTCAGATCTTCTTCAACGTAGTTGATCGTCATATCCGCGCCGTTTTCAGTGCAGATGGCGAGCTTTTCGGCCGAACTGGCGGCCGCGATTACAGTGGCTCCCATCAGTTTGCCTAGCTGCACAGTGGCCAAGCCCACCCCGCCCGACGCACCCAGCACCAGCAGGGTTTCACCGGCCTGCAAATTGGCCCGATCTTTTAGCGCATGGTAGCTTGTTCCATACGTCATCAAGAACGAGCTGGCTGTTTCAAAGTCCATGGTGGGTGGCTTTGGGAAGATGACATTGGCAGGGGCATTTACTTCTTCAGCAAAGCCGCCGTGCGGAATAATGCCAAACACCTCGTCACCTACTTTGAGATTTTTGACGGCCGCGCCAACCTCTGTCACGATTCCCGCAATATCGCTGCCGGGTGAAAATGGGAGTTCAGGTTTGGCCTGATATAGTCCCTGAATGATGAGCGTGTCAGGGAAATTAACGCTGCACGCCTTTACCTGAACCTTGACTTCTTTGTCACCCGGTGGGCCCAGCTCAACATCTTTCAGGACCAAGTTTTCAGGCGGTCCTAGCGTTTCACATACGATTGCTTTCATAAATAAGGATGCAAGATGCAGGATGCAGCCGCCGTCATCCATTTGGTTTTGTTGAGATCAACTCGTCTCAACGACAACAAATCTGGACCCGACGTTTGCATCTTGCATCTTGCCAACTTGCTAATCCTTTATCTTCAGAACCAATTTGCCCATCTTGTCGCCAGAGAATAATCTCAAAAACGTTTCCCGGAAATTCTCGATCCCTTCGTAAATGTCTTCCCGGCTTTTGAGCTTGCCCTGAGCCATCCACTGACCCATCTGTTGCGCCCCTTCCATGTAGCGATCCTGCCAATCCATGACGACAAGGCCGGTCATGCTGGCCCGATTCACGAGCAGTGAAAGATAGTTGGACGGCCCTTTAATCGCCGTGGTGTTGTTGTATTGAGAGATGGCACCGCAAATGGGGATGCGGGCGCCACGATTGATGCGGGTTAGTGCGGCATCCAAAATGTCACCCCCCACGTTGTCGAAGTAAACGTCGATCCCGTCCGGACACTCACGCTTGATCCCTTTGGTTACGTCTTCGTTTTTGTAATCGATGGCGCCGTCAAAGCCCAACTCGTTGACGAGATAGGCACATTTTTCTGGCCCACCTGCGATACCGACCGCGCGACATCCTTTAATTTTTGCAATTTGCCCGACGATAGAGCCTACAGCCCCGGCCGCGCCAGAGACCAAAACGGTGTCACCCTCTTTGGGTTTGCCCACTTCTAAAAAGCCAAAATAAGCGGTCATGCCGGGCATACCCAGCGTGCCGATGTAGGTTGGCATCGGGGCCAGACTGGTGTCAACCGGGTAGAAGCCAGCGCCGTTTGTAGCGATATACTGCTGTACACCACCCCAGCCGCTTAGGACGGTCCCTTCGGGGAATTTGCCATTGTTTGATTTGGTTACAACCCCGACTGATCCGGCCCGCATGACTTCACCAATTTGCACTGGGGGAATGTACGAGCGGCTGTCATTCATCCAGCCGCGCATGGCGGGGTCGAGCGAGATGTAGTGCTGCTCGAGCAGCATCTCGCCGTCGGCCAGTTCTGGGATCGGATTCTCCTCCAAGAACCATGTTTCTTCATCAGGGAGGCCCACCGGCCGTTTTGCTAATTTAACCTGTTTATTCATGTTTCCTCTGTGTAGGGGCGTAGCGTGCTACGCCCAAAATTCAGGCGCAGCACGTTGCGCCCCCTACAGTTACATATTAATCGTGGATGATGCGAGCAGGCCAC